>JAUVCP010000394.1 GCA_030590765.1 Flavobacteriaceae bacterium
TAATGATTTTTGGTCGAATTGCATATTGGCATTAGACACATTTTCCAATTCACTTGCTAAAACCTTTAAGTTAGCATAGTGCGTGGTAATAATTCCAAAAGCTCCTTTTTCATAAAATTCTTCTAAAAAAATCTCTGCCAAAGCCCCTCCCAATTCAGGGTCGGAACCGGTTCCAAATTCATCAATTAAAAAGAGTGTATTGTCATTGCATTTTCTTAAGAAATTACGCATATTTTTTAAACGGTAGCTATATGTACTTAATTGGTTTTCAATAGATTGGTTATCGCCAATATCTGTTAAGACATTATCAAAAATACTGACTTCACTGCGTTCATGCACCGGTATTAAGATACCACTTTGTAGCATTACCTGTAATAAGCCAATGGTTTTTAAAGTAATACTTTTTCCACCGGCATTCGGGCCTGAGATTACGATAATTCTTTGTTGCTTATTTAATTCTAGAGTTTGCGGAATTATTGGTAGGTTTTGTTTTTTGATTTCTTCCCATAAAATGGGATGGTATGCATTTTTAAAATATATTTTTTGTTCTCTTACAATTTTTGGTAAACAAGCATTTATATCATTGGCATATTTTGCCTTAGCACCAACCATATCTAAATGGCTAAGGTAATTGATGTAAGTAATTAAAAGATCTATATATGGTCGAATTGTATTGGTGAGTTGTTTTAAGATTTTTACAATTTCCTCCTTCTCTTCATATTGTAAATTTTGCAATTCCCGTGTAAGTTGCAAGGTTGTTTCGGGAGCGATATAAACAATGCTTCCTGTTTTTGAATTTCCTAAAATAGCACCTTTTACTTTTCTTCTGTACATAGCTTGAACGGCAAGAACCCTTTGGTTATCTACCACTGATTCTTTGATGTCATCTAAATACCCCAGACTGGCATAATGCCTCAAAGCTTTGGTAAAACTTCCTCCCAATTTTCCTCTTACTCTATTAATTTCTTTACGAATACCATTTAAAATTTCTGACGCTTTATCAACAACTTCCCCATAAGGAGATATCACTTTATCGATATTATTAATTAAAAACTTTGTAAGATCAATATTTTCTGATTGTACAAAAAAAGTAGGGTAGTAGTCTTTGAATTTTTTAAAGAAGGCCAATAATAGATTAACAGTTGCAGAAATTGAAGAGATCTTTTGAAAAGAACTTCCTTCTAAAAAACTATCCTCAATTCCCAGTAAATGGATGTCTTTGGTAATATCATCAAAATAATGATTCGGAATTCTATTTTCATTTTCAAAAGAGGTTAAATACTCATTTACCTGGTTCAATTCCGTTTTTAATTCTAATATTCTGGGAATTGGTTGGATCTGTAATACTTTTTTTCTTCCAAGATCAGAAATACAATATCCTTCAATGAATTGAAGTACGGTTGGGAATTCTAAATCGTTTAATGTTTTTTGTGTTATTCTATTTACCAAAATTGTAGATTTGTACTATGGATAATTCTAATAATTTCTTCGCATTAAAATTACAAAAGATTTTTTTAGGCGAATTAAATTTTTGCGACACTATCGAGATAATGTAATAAAATTTAGTGAAGCATAAAGAAATCTCTTGTAACCCTTTTGGGAATAAATATAACAAACAATCTGCTTTGTCAATTTTTTATTACAATAGCTAAGGCTATTCAAAAAAAAGATGACTTGCATCTCATTTATTCTCTTTATTTTTTAAAAGAAAGGAATTATTAGAATTATCCATAATACAAAAATAAATAAAATAATGCTATGGAGGTTCATATTTCTGAAAGTTGGAAAACTATATTAAAAGAAGAATTTAAAAAAGAGTATTTTCTCAATTTAATTGGTTTTGTTAAAGCAGAATATACAAAACACATTTGCTATCCGAAAGGAAAGGAAATATTTGCTGCTTTTGATCATGCTTCTTTTGATAAAGTAAAGGTTGTAATTATAGGTCAGGACCCCTATCATGGAGAAAATCAGGCAAATGGTTTGTGTTTTTCGGTTCATGATGGAATTCCTCATCCTCCATCACTGATCAATATTTTTAAGGAAATAGAAACAGATCTAGGGAATCCTTATCCAAAAAGTGGGAATTTAGAAAAATGGGCGGATCAAGGCGTATTATTGATCAATGCAACTTTGACTGTGAGAGCTCATGAAGCAGGATCGCATCAAAGAAAAGGGTGGGAACAGTTTACAGATGCTGTTATTCAAAAAATATCAGAACAAAAAGAACATGTTGTTTTCTTACTTTGGGGAGGATTTGCAAAAAAGAAAGGGGCAAAAATAAACACAGCAAAACACCATGTTTTAACTTCAGGTCATCCTTCACCGTTAAGTGCCAACAGAGGATATTGGTTTGGAAATAAGCATTTTAGTAGGGTAAATAAATATTTAAGGAGTATTGGTAAAACTGAAATTGACTGGTGATTTTATAAATTAATTGCAACACCTAGCATTGGTCCAAATGTTTTTACTTTTGTTTTAATTTGATCATCACCTGAACCATCTACTCTTTTATAATTAAAAGTTTTGTATCCAGCAATTACTGTTAGTAATTTAGAAACTTTAAATGTA
>JAUVCP010000144.1 GCA_030590765.1 Flavobacteriaceae bacterium
CATTACTTTGAATGCAAATGCTAGCTAAGCTTTATTTATGAGGTTTGTTATTTTTCTTACTATTGATTCCTTTAAAACAGAGGTTTTATTCATTTAATAAACTGTAAATTGGGCGAACAGATTGATGATACAACCAATAATTGGAGAAGAGGAAATGCCTATCTTGCCTGTAATTGAAAAATAATTTGGCATGGTAAATATTTAACGCATAATATATAAGATTAAGGAATTAATTTTTATAGAATTAACGTTATTTTATGATAGAGGATTTATTGTGTCAAGGATATAATTCTCTCTTAAAAAACTATAGATCATCATGCGAACAATACTCTCTTTTTCATTTTTCTTGGTTTTACTTTTTATTTGTAATTGTTCTCCACAAAAAAAATCAATTGATGACCCTGCAAAATATGTAGATCCATTTATAGGAACTAATAGCGACGGTCATACTTTTCCGGGCGTTGTTGCACCTTTCGGGATGGTACAATTGGGTCCTGATACAAGAATAAAAGGTAATGATTATGCTTCGGGATATCATTATTCTGATTCCACAATTATTGGTTTCAGTCATACCCGTTACAGTGGTACCGGACGTGGATCAGGGGGAGATATTATGTTTATGCCCACCACAGGGAAAATTCAACTTTCAGCAGGAGAAGTAACCAATACTAAGACCGGATATCGATCCTCATTTTTACATAAAAATGAATCTGCCTCTCCGGGCTATTATAAAGTTCTTCTTGAAGATCAAATTACAGCTGAACTTACTGCTTCAAAACGAGTTGGATTTCATAAATATAGTTTTCAGAAGGGAGAAAAAACCAATATTATTCTTGATCTTTCTCACGGAATTAAAGATCGTTCGGACAGTTTGTATTTAAAAATAGTTGGAAAAAACAAAATAGTTGGGATGAGAAAATCACTAGGTGGTTTAAGAGATTTTCAAACTTTATATTTTGCTGCTGATTTTTCAGAAGATTTTGATGAATATGGAATTTCTGTTGACGAAAAAATGGAGCCCTTATTAAATCAAGTATCGGGTAAAGATATCAAGGCTTATTTTAGTTTTAAGGATGAAAAAGTGGTTATGATCAAGGTAGCCATTTCAAAAGTAGATATGGAAGGCGCAGAAAAAAATCTGAAAGAGATCACGGGTTGGGATTTTGATAAGGCAAAAGCTGCTGCCAGAGATACATGGAATAAAGAATTTAAAAAGATTTCGATAAAAACTAAGGATAATTCCAGTTATAAAATATTCTATACAGCACTTTATCATTCCTGTATCATGCCATCTCTTGATACAGATATAGATGGGAGATATCGCAGTACAAATAACAAAATATACACAGCTAAAGATTTTACAGCTTTCACTAATTTTTCTTTATGGGATACTTTTCGTGCCTTACATCCATTGATGACTATCATAAATCAATCAAAAACAAATGATTTTATAAATACATTTTTGGAACGATTTGAAAATTCCGGAACGATACCCATTTTTGAACTTTCAGGAAATGATCTGCTGGTGATGATTGGCTATCATTCCTTACCTGTCATTGCTGATGCTTATGTAAAAGGAATTAGAAATTATGATGTTAAAAAGGCGATAAAAGGTATGAAAGGATTGGCTGATATACCTTTTGAAGAGAGAACCGAATATAGAACTTTTGGATATATCCCAGAGGAATATACCGATCAGGCTGTTTCTCGAAGTCTGGAATTTGCCTTTGATGACTGGAGTTTAGCTCAGGTAGCTAAAGATCATGATAAGCACGAATTTATGCATTATAGTAGTCGTGCAAACTTTTACAAAAACCTGTATAATAAAGAATCTGGTTTTATGCATCCAAAAAATGCTGGCAGAGAGTGGATGAAAGATTTTGATCCATTGGCATATACCCGAAAATATACACAGGGAAACGCCTGGCAATACTCGACTTTTGTTTTGCAGGATATCCAGGGATTGATTCAAATGATGGGTGGAGCTAAAAAGTTTGAAAATTGGATGGACACCTATTTTACGACTCAAAATAACAAAACCTACCGAAGCCGAACATCCTCTTTAATGATCGGGCAATATTATCATGGAAATGAGCCAAGTCATCATGCCGCTTATTTATACAATTATGCTGGTGTACCATGGAAAACACAAAAAATGGTTCGGAAGATATTGAAATCACAATATGATGTTACTCCAGATGGACTTTCCGGAAACGATGATGCCGGTCAGTTGTCAGCCTGGTATGTTTTAAGTGCCATGGGATTTTACTCTGTAACTCCCGGAATGGACTATTATGTTATTGGTTCTCCTTTATTTGATGAGGTTTCGATCCATCTTGAGAATAAAAATATTTTTAAGATAATTGCTAAAAATAATTCTGATAAGAATATTTATATTCAGTCTCTAAAATTAAATGGTAAATCGTATACAAAATCATATCTAAAACATAGTGACATTATTAATGGAGGAACCATTGAATTTGTAATGGGAGATAAACCAAACACTACATGGGCGATTGCAAAGGAAGATTGTCCGTATTCCTTGGAATATAATAATGTAGCCATGCCTCAAATATCTGTAAAAGGGAAAAAGATTGGTCGGGATGGAGTAGTTACCTTTAAAGGGAATAGTGAGATCTCTGTTTCATGCGATATGGAAGATGTTTATATATTTTATACTACGGATGGTAGAGAACCAAATAATAATTCATTAAAATATAAAAATGGAATTGTGATTGATCATTCCTGTACTTTAAAGGTAAAAGCCTTTAAAAAAGGATATGAACCAAGTTATACTTCGTCAATTAGATTAAGAAATTTGTCTCCGGTACAAGCATTGAAAGTTGAGGATGCGAAGAAAGGTATTCAATATACCTATAGAGAAGTATCCATATGTAAGGAAACAGCTCAAATAGATCAATATCCTGTACTTAAAAGTGGTATAATTCCAAATATTGGGGCAAAAATTGAATTTAAAACTTCCCTAAATCATGCATTTATTTTTAATGGATACATCCATATTCCAAAAACGGGTATCTATACTTTTTATGCCGATACTGAATATGCTGTAGCATTGTGGATTGATGATGAATTGATTGCTTCCAATGAAAGTACAGATTGGTTAGGAGAGCGAAGTGGTACTATCTCGTTACAGAAAGGATTGCATAAAATACTATTGAAAAAATTGCAGGTTGGAGGTGATACTAATCTTACATTTATGTGGGAAGGTCCGAGTGTTCGTAAGCAGGAGGTTCCGGCTAAAGCATTGTTCCATTAGTAAAATTTAGAGGAGTTTCAGATATAAAATAATAGTAGAGACTATAAAAATAGTGAGAAAAATCAGGATCATATTGATTATCACAATAGGAATCTCCTTTATTGATTGTTATCATTTACTGGAATAGAATAGGACACCAATAATTAAAACAAATTAGTTAACACTTATGTCACAGAAGATCAGATAAATAAAATTTTGTCAAATACTAAACATAAATTTACATCACACCCTTATGAAGACTATTCGAACCCTAATATTGCTAAGTATCTATTTTTCTTTTTTTATCAGTTTCTCTCAGGGATCTGCAAAAGATCAACTAGAGCAAAAAGTAAAACCAAATATCATTATCATTTTTGCAGATGACTTGGGTTATGGCGACTTATCATGTTACGGGCATCCCACCATAATCACACCTCATTTAGACAGAATGGCTACTGAAGGTCAGAAATGGACGAACTTTTATGTAGCTGCTTCGGTTTGTACACCAAGCCGGGCTGGACTGATCACAGGGAGATATCCGATACGGAGTGGAATGTGTAGTGACAGGTCAAGAGTTCTGTTTCCAAATTCAACAGGAGGAATTCCTGCCCAGGAAATTACAATTGCCGAACAATTAAAAAAAGCAGGATATGCTACAGCCGCCATTGGTAAATGGCATTTGGGACATATAAAGCAATATCTTCCAACCAATAATGGTTTTGATTCCTATTTTGGCATTCCTTATAGCAATGATATGGATAGAAAAAATGCTGAAGGATTATCGAGAAAAGAAATTTTTTGGAATGCTAACATCAAATATTTTGATGTACCTATTTTAAAAGATGAGGATGTAGTTGAGCGTCCGGCAAATCAGTACACCCTTACTAAAAGATATAATGAAGCTGCAGTTAAATTTATTAAGGAAAACAAAGGAGCTCCCTTCTTTTTATATTTGGCTCATAATCTACCCCATGTACCTTTGTTTGCTTCTAAGGAATTTATGGGAAGATCAAAAAGAGGGCTTTATGGAGATGTAGTACGGGAAATCGATCATGGTATAGGAGAAATTATTAAAACTCTTAAAGAATTAGAAATTGACAAAAATACATTGGTTGTTTTTACCTCTGATAACGGTCCCTGGTTAAGTTATCAGGATCACGGTGGTTCGGCAGGATTGCTAAAGGATGGAAAAGGAACTACCTGGGAAGGGGGTATGCGTGTACCCGGAATATTTTGGTGGCCTGGAAAGTTAAAACCTGGTATTGTTTCAGATATTGGATCAACTCTTGATCTTTTTACAACGGCGAGTAGTCTGGCAGATATAGAAATTCCAGCAGATAGGGTTATTGATGGAGTGGATCTTAGTCCGGTACTTTTTGGAAAGGAAAAATCAGAAAGAGATAATATTATTTATTATCGTGGGCAAACAATCTATGCTGCGAGAAAAGGTGCCTATAAAGTGCATTATATCACGCAAACCAGTTACATAAAAGATACTAAAAAGGTCATTTACGATAATCCTTTGCTTTTCAATTTAGAGGAAGATCCTTCCGAAAAATACAATATCGCTAACGAACATCCGGAAATAGTAAAAGAGATCCATAAAATGGTTGAACTTCATAGATCAGGGGTGATTTCTGTTAAAGATCAATTGGCAGAGCGAATCAATAAACAATAAAACAGCAACTATTATTTTGTTTGCATCTTTCAGTATGGTCAATCTCAAAACAGTTGAGATGGATTATATAGAGGTGGGTAGAAATAATTGTATATATTTTATCATTTTATGAATTAATAACAGATTTGGGACTAAAATGACATATCTAAAATTGTTCTTGTACTTGGTTTTTATATTATATACTTTTGTGTTTTGCTATAATTGGGGTAACAGGGGTGATTTGTATGAGTTTTCAGCATTTTTTAAATAAGAAATTTATTTTATTAGACGATAAAAAGAATCGACTGTTTTTGGCTCTTTTCCTTTTGATCTATATCATAATATTCCTTAATGTTTTCGTTCCTTTTGATATAGATAAATGGGCGCCAGAATCTTTTGGCTCCATATTTTTATCTCTTTCCGGTTTCGCTGTTGTAGGTGCTGCAGGAATTGCTTTTTCTCAATTTGTTTTGCGTAAATGGTTTTATAGGGAGCATTTCTTAGTAAAACAATTCATGGTTTGGGTTGTTTTTGAATTGATGTTTTTAACTGTATTGTTGACTTTTTTATATAATAATGTATATGATATTCCTTCTTTTATCCATGAATTTCAGTTTAATTTAAAACATACTTTTTTAATTGCAGTAATTCCTTATTCGATTGTATTGTTGATCTTATCATTGTTTCAATCTAAATCTGAATTGGTTGAATTAAAGAAAGAAAGAAAAAAAGTTGTTTTGACTAATGAATTGATAAAATTTCCAGATGATAAAGGAAATTTGAAATTCACCATGCCACTTAGAGATCTTCTTTATTTAGAATCAACAGATAACTACTTGTATATCTATTATTTATCACATGATAAATTAAAGAAAGAATTACTAAGAAATTCATTAAAAAATCTGGAAATGGATTTTAAAGGCACTTCAATTATTCGATGTCATCGTTCCTATATGGTTAATCTGGAAAATTTAAATCTGGTAAAAAAGACAGGTCAAAAAATGGAAATTAAATTAAATTATCTTTCTTATTTAATCCCAGTTTCAAAAACATATCATCAAGAATTTAAAAATTATCTTCAAATTAATAATTAGTCATAGGTTTAAACAGGCATCAAATGTTTGATACTGTACCTAGCATTATTAATAGTTAATTTATTCACCCCATAAAAACATCGTTTATCCCTTTT
>JAUVCP010000089.1 GCA_030590765.1 Flavobacteriaceae bacterium
CATACTTCTTCCTTTTCCCCAATAAGAATTTGAAATAAAATCATTAACAAACTCTACATTCAATCTCTCTTTGTCTGTACTTACTATAATTCTATCCATAATTTAAATGAATCAATTATTGGGCTTTAGATTCTGAATAAATATTTTCAGTTTTTCTATATCTTTAAATCCTGGTTCTACTTCAAACTTACTGTTTAAATCTATAGCAAAACAATACTTTGAAGCATCCATTTTAAAAAACTCTTTAATACTGTTTAACTCTTCCAAACCAATTCCTCCACTTAAAAAAAAAGGTTTTTTACTTGAATAGCCTTTTAACAAACCCCAGTTAAATGCAATTCCATTTCCTCCTTTTTCTTTCCCTTTGGTGTCAAATAAAAAACAATCACAAACTTCTTCGTATGGTATTAAAGAGCCAAGATCAAAATCATCTCCCATTGAAAAAACTTTTATCACCTCTAAATCTTTTATCGTAAACAACTGTTTACACAATTCCGGACTTTCATCTCCATGTAATTGAATCGCTTTCAAACTGTATTTTTGAACTTTATTAAGGATAAAATCTATGGATTCATCTACAAATACCCCTGTTTTTATTATTCTATCTGAAATGTCTGGAATTACCCCCTCAAAGTTTCTTTTGGATCTTTCATAAAAAATGAAACCAAGATAATCGGGTTGCAATGCTGCGACCTGTTTGATATTATCGTGATATTTCATCCCACAAATTTTAATCTTCATAACCTTTTTAAAAAATCTATTGCTACTTGTCCCGGATCATCAGTTTTCATAAAATTTTCACCAATTAAAAAACCTTCAAAACCATACTGTTTTAACTCGTTGATAGATGCAATATCATTAATTCCGCTTTCTGATATTTTTACTTTATCAGAAGGTATTAACTTAGATAAATACTTACTATTTTCAAGGGAGACTTCAAAAGTTTTCAGATTGCGGTTATTCACTCCAACCATATCAATATTTTCAAGATCTGATTTGATCAATTCTTCTTCATTATGGATTTCTAAAAGCACTTCTAAACCAAGCTCATTTGCCAAAATAGAAAAGTTTATTATTTCTTCCTCTGTTAAAATAGCAGCAATAAGTAAAACAGCATCTGCACCAAAAGCTTTTGCTTCATAAATTTGATAACCATCAATAATGAATTCTTTTCTTAAAATTGGAATTTCAATAGTATCTCTTGCCTGTATCAGATCATCTAATGCACCTCCAAAATATTTAGTGTCTGCCAAAACAGAAACCCCAGAAACCCCAGCTTTTTCATAACCTTTTACTACATCGATCACACTGCTTTGATGATTGATCACTTGTTTGGAAGGTGACCTTCTTTTAAATTCTGCAATGATACCGCTACCTATTTTGATACTTTGTGACAGCGAATTTGACGTTCGTAAAAACAATGGAGATTTCTTTAAAAAATCAATGGGGAGCAAATTCCTCTTTGAATTGATCTCTCTTTTTTTACCAAGTACTATTTTATCTAAAATATTCATTTATTATTGGCTCAATTCAATTAATCTGTTAAATGATTTCAATGCTATTTTATCTTTTAACGATCTCTTCGCTAAAGCGAAACCATCCTGATGAGAAATATTGTTTACTGTTGCAATTGCTAATCCTGCATTGGCACAAACCACATTATTTTGAGCTTCGGTACCATTTCCATGAAGGATATCCATAAATATTTTCGCACTATCTTTAACAGTTAATCCACCTTTAATTTCTTCTTGAGAGACAGTTTTGATATTTAAATCAGATGGATTAAATACTCTATCTTCTTTATTTGTTAATACTTTGGCATTTCCTGTCAATGAAATTTCATCATAACCTGCAATATCATGTAAAATAGCGTAGTTTTTATCGGTATTTTGATATAGGTAACCATACAATCTGGCAAGTTCTAAACTAAAAACTCCAACCATTTGATTTTGTGGAAAAGATGGATTTACCATAGGACCTAACATATTAAAAAATGTTTTTACACCCAATTCACGTCTTATTGGAGCTACATTTTTCATTGCAGGATGAAACAAAGGTGCATGTAAAACACAAATTCCTGCCTGATCAATGGTCTTTTTTAATTCACTTTCATCATTGGTAAATTTCAAACCTAAAAACTCCAAAACATTGGAAGAACCACAGGAAGAAGAAACTCCATAATTTCCGTGTTTTGCAACTTTTACACTAGCTCCGGCAGTTACAAAAGAAGATAGGGTTGAAATATTAAAAGTATCTTTTCCATCACCACCGGTACCACAGAGGTCTATAGTGTTAAATTCAGACAGATCGATATGGAGGCACAAATCTAAAAGGGCTTCTCTAAATCCATCTAGTTCATCAACAGAAATACTTCTCATCATATAAACTGTCAAAAATGAAGCAATCTGACTATTATTATAATTTCCATTAGAAATATTAACCAAAACACTTTTCGCTTCTTGTTTGGTTATTTTTTCCTGATTTATTAATCTGTTTAAAATTTCTTTCATCTGATTCTGTTTTCCTATCCTAAATCCATCCCTAAAGGAAGGACTTTAACATAAAATCTGTTTTGATTTAATTATTATATTTCATTAAACTCATGATCTATCTATGCTTTCACCCAATTCTTTAATATCTTTTTCCCTTCTGGAGTCAGAATAGATTCTGGATGGTACTGCACAGCACGAACATCATACTTTTTGTGTCTTAACGACATAATCTCACCATTTTCATCAATTGAAGTTGCTACCAGATCTTTTGGCAAATTCTTAGAAACCACCCAGGAATGATATCTTCCAACTACAATTTCTTTTGGAATATCTTTATATAAAACCTCATCTGTATTTGTAAGTTCCACATTTGTAGAAACACCGTGATATACCCTGTCTAAATTTTCAATTTTACCACCAAAAACTTCGGCAATAGCCTGCTGTCCCAAACAAATACCAAAAATACTTTTTGTTGGAGCATATTCTTTTATGATCGATTTTAATAATCCTGCTTCATCCGGAATTCCGGGACCAGGAGAAAGTAATACTTTATCAAACTTCTCGACTTCCTTTAGAGTCAATTTATCATTCCGTTTAACGGTCACATCACAATTTAGATCCTGTAAATAATGTACAAGATTATAAGTAAATGAATCATAATTATCTATAACTAAAACTTTTTTCATGATTTAAATATTTTCTGCCAACTCCAATGCTGTATGAAGAGCTTTCAATTTATTATACACTTCCTGCATTTCATTTTCTGCAGATGATTTGGCTACTATTCCGGCTCCTGCCTGATAAAACAAGTGATGATTTTTACTCAAAAATGATCTTATGATGATCGCATGATTAAAGTTGCCTTCAAAATCCATAAAACCAATGGCTCCACCATAAAAAGCACGATTTGTTTTTTCATACTTTTCAATCAGTTGCATTGCCTTATGTTTTGGTGCTCCCGATAAGGTCCCTGCCGGAAAAGTATCTGCAACGACTTGAAAAGTAATCGCATCCTCATATTTTTTACCTATCACTTTAGAAACAAGATGAATCACATGTGAAAAGAATTGAATTTCCTTATATGTTTCCACTTTAACATCATGTCCGTTTCTACTCAAATCATTTCTTGCCAGATCAACCAGCATTACATGTTCGGCATTTTCCTTTTCATCTTTTGTTAAAAGTTTAGCTACTTTTAGATCCTCTTCATCATTTCCTGTTCGTTTAAAGGTTCCAGCAATGGGATGAATTTCAGCTTTACCATTTTGCACAACTAACTGTGCCTCAGGTGATGACCCAAATATTTTAAAATCGCCATAATCAAAGTAAAATAAATAGGGAGAGGGATTTATAGAACGAAGTGCTCGATATACATTAAACTCATCCCCTTTAAATTTTCTTGAAAATCTACGAGACAACACTAGCTGAAAAACATCCCCACGATAACAATGCCTTTTCGCTAATTCTACATGTTCTTTAAATTCATTATCCGTTAAGTTAGATGTTTCTTCTGAAACCGATTCAAAAGAAAATGAAGCATAATTCTTATTGGCAATAAGTTGTGCAATATCTTCTAAGTTTTCTTCATTTTCATAACAATGAGCAAATATATATGCTTCATTTTTAAAATGATTGATGGCTATAATATTTTGATAAACAGCATAATAAATATCTGGAATATCTAAATCTTCTTCTTTTTTAGAGATGGTAACATCTTCAAAATATCGCACCGCATCATAATTGATATATCCGAATAAGCCATTGTGAATAAATTTGAAATCCTGAGAGTCTGCTTGAAACTTTTGGCTAAACTGGTGAATTTGATTAGGAACATCAATGGTCTCATCTATACCAATTTTATTAAAACTTCCATCAGGATAATTCTCAATAATCTTTTCATTTTGAACTTTTATATCTGCAATAGCATTACAACAGATATAGGAAAAACTATTTTCATTACCGTGATAATCAGAACTTTCCAACAATATACTATTTGGGAATTTATCTCTGATCTTTAAATAAATACTTACCGGAGTAATTGTATCTGCAAGTATTTTTTTTGAATGCGTTTTTAGTTTGTATTTCATGCTTAACTTGTTTCAGAATCTTTTTATTTTAGTAAAACTCTCTTAACAGATGCTGAAACAAATTCAGCATTATAAAAAAAGGCTTGTCGTGATGACAAGCCTTTTTGATATTTTAACATACAAAGTACTACCTCACGAGTTCGAATTTCGTAAAGACCACCACCAAGTATTTAATTTTTGTAATTTCATTTGCACAAATTTATAAACTTTTTTTGATTATCAAAATAAATTTGAACTATTTACATTGATATGAAAAAAATCTTACCATTTCTTTAATATTTTATGGTGCTAACTGAACTTCTTTCCATCCACCTGCACCAGTATGAAAATATAATTTACCATCAGTTCCCACATATAGATCTCCTAAAGCTCCTGTTGGTTCACTTGCTTGAGGTTCTAGTCTCATCACTCCATTGATATGCAGCTTTTGCTGAGGGTCACTTGTTCCTATTCCAACATTACCTTCAAAATAAGAATTTGCTGTATTCTCAGAATATAAAGCAAAATTATTTCCTGCTACATTTGTAAAAGGAGTGGCAAGATACAAAGCATAAGAATTACCCGCAACAGAACCGGCACCTACACCACCTATCCATAAACCATAAGAATTACCCGTAATTGAACCTGCATTATTCATATAAAATGACCCCAAGGATGCCTGACCCATACTTGCACCTGAATTATTAACAAGGCTTGTATTTTGACCATAAGCGGTATTCATTGTTCCTCCAGCTTTATTTGTGTTTTCAATAACCAAACCAACTCCCCAATTCATTGTACCTGAATTATTTACTTGTGGCCAAGATCCAACTCCATTTGTGATTGTTCCTCCATTAGCATTTTCTACAACTCCCTGTATTCCAATTGCATAATCTACTGTACCCGCACCTGTATTCCTAGCAAATACACCCGTACTGTAAAGTGTCCCAATAGAACCGGTACCGTTAAAAATTGCATCAAATTTTGCTAGATTATTACTTGCATCCGTACTTGCTCTTTCAACATAAAGTGTATGACCAGTGGAAAAACCACTTCTTCCAATTCCAACTCTACCATCATAATATGCAATATCTAATGCATCACCATCCACAAATTTTCCCGCTCCGCCAGCACCTTCTACCCATGCTGCCCCATCATAGGTCCAAACATGTTTTGTATCCGTATCATAAACTTGAAGTGCTTCAGCTGGATTTGCAATTGCATTTCGTTGAGTAGTAGTCATTCGTGGCATTAAAAATCCCTTATCAGTTGCAACAACATCCAAAGCTGCTGAACCATCTGGCATTGTAGTACCTATACCAACTTGAGCTATTCCTGTTAAGGAAATAAAAAATATTAGAGCAAGTAATTGTAATTTCATAATTGTTATTTATTATTCTATTATTATTTTTTTAATTCCCTGTTTTCCTTCATGTTCAAATTTTAATAAATATATACCACTTCTAAGACTAGGTTTATTTATTGCTCCTATTTTTCCTGAAGTCTTTATGTTTTTGAATACCTTTATTAGTCTACCATTGATATCGTACAAAGTAATTTGTATATCCTTCATATCATTTTTTGTGATGAACTGAATTTGCTCATCGGTAGATTTTATCGGATTGGAAACCATTTTAATACCATTGGTCATCTCTTGATCTTCTATAGATAAGACAACCTGATGATCAATACCAAAGGTGAAATGGGTAAATCCATTTAGATCCACACTGTTATTGGCATCACTGGTGACATCCCCATTTTGGGCATCTCCGTTAACTGTATTGGTTGAGGGGCTACTTATCAAATCCCAAGTGCCATTATCAAGACCAACAATTGCAACTGAACTTAGATTACCTCCATTATTATTTACAAGAGATTCTATACCACTATTATCATTCCACGGCAATGTTATTTCTGCATTACCTTCTAATTTCCAATATTCAACATCCGCTACAGCATCTACATTTGTTCCATTAGAACCGCTTGGCGGAGCAGAATTAGAATAAAATCCTTTTATATTCCCAGTGTGTTTTGCAAATATAGGAGCGTACACCTCATTATTACCAGTTGGTAATTTTGTTTCACCATTACCAATTGCTGTAACATATCCGTCAACATATTCCAAATCAGACCCCCAATCATTATCTGCTTCTACGGAAAATTCTCCTAATAAATCAACTGTAACTTCTTTACCAGAAGTAGTAAAATTCATATCTTTCTGTAAATAAAATTCTCCACCAGAGCCAACAAATAATTTTTGTGCCTCATTTTTTTGAAATGACAACAAAACAAAAAGTATCAAGATATTTACATGAAAGAAATTAGATTTAAAATAATTCTTAGTCATTTTTTTAGACATTTAACTCAAAGATACTAAATTTAACAATTACTTATATTTTTTTATACAAAACCTTCAATACTATCAGTGAAAACACTAAAACTCCCGAAACTATATTAGCAAATTTTATTGCAAAACTATCAATTAAAAAACCATACATAAGCCAAAAGATCAACCCCGAAAACATTATCAAATACATGGTAAGAGAAATTCCTTCCACATTTTTTGTTTTTAATGTTTTGATTAATTGCGGAACAAAACCAACCGTTGTTAACACTGCTGCAATAATTCCGATAAGCTCAATATTCCAGTTCATCAACCTACTATATTCACAATTTTACCTGGGACAACAATTACTTTTTTAGGAGTTCTTCCTGCTAAATGTTGTTTCGTTTTTTCATAAGACAATACTACTTTTTCTATTTCTTCTTTACTAAGGTCTAAGGAAAGTTCCATAGTAAAACGCATTTTCCCATTAAAGGAAATTGGGTAAGTTTTTGAACTTTCAATTAGGTATTTTTCATTAAATACAGGGAATTCTGCTGTAGAAATTGACTTATTATTACCTAATTTATTCCATAACTCTTCTGCAATGTGAGGTGCGTATGGAGATATAATTACTACTAATGGCTCCAAAACAGCTCTCTTATTACATTTTTGAGTAGTTAATTCATTCACAGCAATCATAAAGGAACTCACTGAAGTATTAAAAGAAAAATTTGTAATGTCCTCATCTACTTTTTTAATAGTTTTATGCAAAGTTTTCAGTTCATCTTTG
>JAUVCP010000149.1 GCA_030590765.1 Flavobacteriaceae bacterium
AGGAGGGCTTAACTAAAGAGGAAGATACCAAGTTAAATGATCAAAAACAATTGAATAGGAAGTTTGATTCTATCAAAAAAGATTTAAAAGAGTTAGAAGAACAAAATAGAGAATTGAAAGAACCCATGGCTTTACCTAAAACCAAAGTTGATGAACAGTTGATAGAAATGGAAATGCAGAAGGCCACAAAGAAATTGGAAGATAGCGAAAACAGTTCAGGAAGTAATAACAAAAAGAGCACAAAAAAAGACCAAAAAGCAGCAGCAAAGAAAATGCAGGAATTGAGTCAAAAATTAAAGAGTCAATTAATGCAAATGGAAGCTGAAAGCAGCGAAGAGAATATAAAGGACCTACAACAGATCCTTGAGAATCTTGTTATTTTTTCATTTGATCAGGAAGCGTTAATGCTTGGGTTAAAAGGAATAAATTCTAAAAATGCCAATTATCCTGATAAATTAAAAAAACAAGTACAGTTAAAAGAATATTTTGAACATATAGATGATAGTTTGTACACGCTTTCTTTACGGCTGGTAAAGATAAGTTCAAGAATTCAAAAAGATCTGGCAGATGCCCATTACAATTTAGATAAATCACTTGAAAATATAAGTGATAATAGAATTGAAAAGGGAATAGCTAATCAACAATATACCATGACTGCTGCAAATAATCTTGCTGATCTTCTCTCTAATATTTTGGATAACCTACAAAATCAAAAATCAGGTAAAGGGAAGGGGAAAGGAAAAAAGGGAGAAGGTGTAAGTTTACCAGATATCATTAAAAAGCAAGGTGAAATGATAAACAAAATGAAAGAAGGAATGAAACCCGGACAGTCAAAACAAGGTAAAAGTAAAGAACAATTAACTAGCGAACAGTATGAAATTTACAAAGAACAAAGTTTATTGAAAAAGCAACTGGAAGAGTTTTTAAGGAATAGTTCTAATGCAAAGGGAGCTTCAAAATCATTGATTCAAAAAATGGATGAGTTAGAAAAACTACTGCTTGAAAAAGGTATTAATCAAGAATCTATGGATCAAATGAAAAGACTTGAATATGAATTACTAAAGTTAGAAAAAGCAAGCTTTGACCAAAATAAAGACCTTAAAAGAAAATCTGATTTCAATAAAATTAATTTTGAAAACCATCAGATCAAATCCATTAGAAATGATCAATTGTTTTTAAATGAAGATGAAATATTGATTAGAAAGAATTTTAACTTTCAACCTTTATATAAAATGAGAACTAAAATGTATTTTAAAAATTTAAATTAGCTAATGTATGATTGTTTGTAGCAGTATAAATAGCTTTAAGTTAGAGAATTTAGATCAGATAACTCAATGGATTACATTTGTAATTCATCAGGAAAATAGAGAGTTAGGTGAAATTAATTATATTTTTTGTGATGATTCGTACTTACTAGATATTAATATTAAAGAATTGAAACACAATACATTAACAGATATAATTAGCTTTGATTATTCAGTCGGAGATGTTATTTCTGGAGATATTTATATTTCTACTGAAAGAGTAGAGGAAAACGCCAGAGATCTTATGAATTACTTTAAAGATGAATTGAATAGGGTGATCGTTCACGGTGTATTACATTATTGCGGTTATAAAGATAATTCAGATGAAGAAAATAAAGTGATGCGTTCTAAAGAAGATTATTACTTATCTTTGCGAACTTTTTAGAATGAGTATATAGATGTTTCACGTGGAACAAAATATTTTATAATGGGATTATATGAAGGAAAGTATGATGTAATTGTTATTGGCGGAGGCCATGCTGGCAGTGAGGCTGCCGCAGCAGCAGCTAATTTAGGTGTGAAAACTTTATTGATTACAATGGGTTTGCAAAATATTGCCCAAATGAGTTGTAATCCTGCTATGGGTGGAATTGCAAAAGGTCAAATTATACGAGAGATTGATGCTTTGGGTGGATATAGCGGTATCATTACTGATAAAACGGCTATTCAGTTTAAAATGCTAAACAAATCGAAAGGACCTGCTATGTGGAGTCCTAGAGCTCAAAGTGATCGAATGCGTTTCGCTGAAGAGTGGAGATTACAATTAGAGCAGATTGATAATTTGGATCTTTATCAAGATGCTGTTAATGGATTGATCTTTAAAGAGGATATAGTCATTGGGGTTAAAACTTTATTAGGTTTAGATATCTATGCAAATAGTGTTATCGTTACAGCAGGAACTTTTTTAAATGGGAAAATTCATATTGGGGATAAGACTTTTGGTGGAGGTAGAGCAGGTGAAAGTGCTTCAGTTGGAATAACCGAAGATCTTGTTGCAATAGGTTTTGAATCCGGTAGAATGAAAACAGGAACCCCTCCCAGAGTAGATGCAAATTCACTGGATTTTTCTAAAATGATTGAGCAGCCAGGAGATGATATTCCTTTAAAATTTTCTTATTCTAGTATCACATCTCCACTAAAAAAGCAAAGATCATGTTATATGACATATACTTCAACAGAAGTTCACAATCTGTTAAGGGAAGGTTTTGAAAACTCTCCTATGTTTACAGGTCGAATACAAGGTGTTGGTCCCCGCTATTGTCCATCTATTGAAGATAAAATAGATCGTTTTGCTACGAAAGAACGGCATCAATTATTTATAGAACCAGAAGGGTGGCTTACTACTGAGATCTATGTAAATGGTTTTTCTACTTCTTTACCACATGAGGTTCAATACAAAGCTTTAAAGAAAGTTGCTGGTTTTGAAAATGTTAAATTTCTTCGTTTTGGCTATGCAATTGAATACGATTTCTTTCCTCCAACACAGTTAAAGAATACATTAGAAACCAAAAAAATTGAAAATTTATATTTTGCCGGACAGATCAATGGTACAACCGGTTATGAAGAAGCTGCAGCGCAAGGATTAATGGCGGGTATTAATGCTGCTCTTAAAATTCAGAAAAAAGAAATATTCACTTTACAAAGAGATGAAGCGTATATTGGTGTTTTGATAGATGATCTGATAACAAAAGGAACCGATGAGCCGTATCGAATGTTTACTTCAAGGGCTGAATACAGAACCTTGTTACGACAAGACAATGCTGATTTACGATTAACTCCTAAGGGTTTTAAAATTGGATTAGCTTCAAAAGAACGAATGGATCGGGTAATAGAAAAGCAATTTAAAACAGATTTGTTTATTGATTTTTTAAGAAAAACTAGTATCAAGCCAATAGATGCAAATCCTATTTTAGAAGACAATAAATCTGCTTTAGTTACACAATCCATGAAAATGTTTAAAATTGCTGCACGTCCGCAATTGGGTTTTTCAGATGTTAGAAAGTTTCCGGGAGTGGAAGAGTTTATTCTTAAGAATAACATAGATAATGAGGTTGTAGAGCAAACGGAGATTCATGTAAAATACTCTGGATACATTGAAAAAGAAAAGAATAGTGCAGACAAGTTATTACGATTGGAAAACATAAAAATACCTGCTAATTTTGATTATCAAAAAATTAAATCTATTTCATTTGAAGCACGTGAAAAATTAACAAAAATTCAACCAACAACAATATCCCAAGCTAGTAGAATATCAGGAGTTTCACCTAGTGATGTTTCTGTTCTATTAGTTTATATGGGTAGATAATTTAATTGTTCCACGTGAAACATTCAAAGTCCATAAATAAAATTTTAGTGATAAATCTAATTGTTTATTTTTTTTTCAGGCTTGTATCCCTTTGAATAGTGTCCATAGTATTGATACTTATGAGATCAAAAAAGGAAAGCCCAAATCAAAAAACGCCTATAAAAAGTGCACTAAATATATTTATACGAATAATAGTCACATCAAATAGTAATAAAATATTTAGAAGATAAATTTGGAACAAAATCAGAAGATGGCTGGTTTTTTACCACAACAGAAAAACTATTTTTAGATGTGGACATAGAGTTTAATATTACCTTTATTTTAGAAACTAAGCAACAGAGATACCTCAACCTGTTTAATTTGTTTTATAATAATAATGACGATGATTATTATTATGCTGATGACGATTTTGATGATCCAGTTCAGGATGGTGAAAAACTCAGATATGTTTCTGTAACAATAACCGGGGATGGCGGGGTTGATTATTTAGCTGAAAATTCACATTTAAGAGATAGACTTATTGTTTATTTAAAGAATTTGAAAAGGGAATATGAAGTATATAGAAAAAATTACTATTTTATAAATGGGAAATAAAAAAATTAAATATTTAACCTGTACAGATCATACGGTAAGCAATGAAAAATTTGATCTACTCATGAATAAGGATCTAGATATGCTCATTACTTCTCCTCAACCGAAAGCGAAAGATATGGGAAGGTATTATGAAAGCGAAGATTATATTTCGCATACCGATTCAAAGAGCTCTGTATTTGATAAGGTTTATCAATTAGTAAAGAGCTATACCATCAAACAAAAACTTCAATTGATCAATTCATTCCTATCAAAAGAGAAGACCATTTTGGATATTGGATGCGGAACAGGTGATTTTGTATCTTTTTGCAAACACAACGGTTGGAATTTAACAGGAGTTGAACCAAACAAGCAGGCAAGGAATTTGGCTTCTGTAAAAATAAATAGCGAAGCAAATAAAACTGTCATATTTGAAAGCATAGAAAGTTTGATAAAGAATAACTCAGAAAAATATGATGTTATTACTATGTGGCATGTGCTGGAACACGTTCCTAATCTTGAAGAATATATTTCCTATTTAAAACAATTACTCAAGCCAAACGGAACTTTGGTGATTGCGGTTCCAAACTATAAAAGTTATGACGCAAATCACTATGGTAAATTTTGGGCTGCTTTTGACGTACCTCGTCACCTTTGGCATTTTTCAAAAAGTTCGATTCAAAAGATATTTTTAAAATTTGATTTGGAACTGATTAGAACAGTGCCAATGAAATTTGATTCCTATTATGTTAGTTTGTTATCTGAGAAATACAAATCAGGATCTTCAAATCCATTTAAGGCATTTTATATTGGATTTGTATCAAATTTAAAAGCAAAGAGTTCAAAAGAGTATTCTTCTCTAATCTATATTCTAAAAAACGCGAAATAATCATTTTAACTGCTTTTAAAAGCATTTTAGAAACTATTTGTATTTGTATAAGTGTTTTTTTTAATCATTGCTTAGGTTTTATAAAAACAACTTATTTATTATAAATTATTTTTATTACTAATAATACATGTATAATTAATTGTTATAACACAATTAATCAGAACATTGCTTGATTAGTCATTAGCTTTTTTTACATTTGCCGCTTAAATTTTAATAAAAAGATAATGAAAAGAATAATTATTGCAGTGGGATTGGTTTTAATGCTAACTTCATGTGACCAGACTAAAATTGCATATGTAAATGTTGACAAAGTTCTAAAAGAATATGATGGATTGAAAAATTCTGAGAAGGCTATGAAAGAGAAAGCCGATAAAATTATGGCAGAGCTAGAGCCAATGATGAGAGAGTTTCAATTTAAAGTACAAGAGTTTCAAAAAGAATCTTCTAGTTTGTCTGCAAAAGTAAGAGCTGAAAAAGAACAACAATTGATGCAGGAACAACAAGGCTTGCAACAACGTCAGCAAATGGTACAACAACAAGTTCAGCAGGAAAGTCAGCAATTATATATTGAAATGGATAAAAAAATAGATTCTTTAATTGCTATTTATGCAAAATCTAATAGTTATTCATTCATTTTAGGAACTTCTCCTCAAACAAAATCAGTTGTATATGGTGATGAAACTTCAAATATAACGGATCAGGTTATTGAATCCATAAATAAATCATATGATTCTGAGGGATCAAATTCTATTGACCCTGTAAAAAAAGATAGTGCTGTTGTAAAATAAAACAATACATATTAAAGTAGGAAGTCCAATTGAAAGATTGGATTTTTTTTATGCTCTATTTTCAATAATAAAATCTTCAAAATATTTTTAAATGAGTATAATTTTATGTGCCTTTTAGCGTTATTAACACACTGTTGATAAGTTTTTGTCAAAGATTTAGTTAAAATATATCCTTAGTTAAAGAAAAGGAAAATAACATAATTATGA
>JAUVCP010000008.1 GCA_030590765.1 Flavobacteriaceae bacterium
GAATAGAACTCACCTTTATACCACCAAGGTTCATGGCATCATCTACCCTACCATGCATTCGATAATAGCCATTTTTCAATTGTTCAATCTCATCACCATGCCGACGTAATATTTTTCTTTTGTATTTTGGGGTTCCTTCAAAATAAACCTCATGATGATCTTGATTAAGCAAAGTATTTGAAAGACCCATGATTGGTGGAATTAAAAACAATTCTCCTTTTTTAGTGAGGTTTTCATCCTCATCCAACAAGATAAATTCACCACCTAATGTTTGTGTAGAAAATGTACTTGCAATATTGGGTTGCACCATAGTAGAAGCTAAATAACCACCACCAATTTCTGTACCTCCACAATATTCAATTACAGGTTTAACATTGGCCAGCTGCATTAAATACTCCATTTCATCCGGATTGGAAACTTCACCGGTTGAGCTAAAACATTTAATCTCATTCCAGTCTAAGTTTTCCATGGATCTAGTATTTTTCCAATTTCTAACAATACTTGGAACCACACCTAACATGGTAATTTTTGCATTTTGCACAAAAGAACCAAACTCTTCACCCATGGGCGCACCATAATACAATGCAATGCTTGCTTTATTGATTAATGCGGCAAAAACCAGCCAGGGACCCATCATCCAACCCAGATTTGTTGGCCAGCAAACCACATCATTTTTTTGAATATTTTGGTAGTAAAAGCCATCTGAAGCTCCTTTAATAGGAGTTGTATGTGTCCACGGTATTGCTTTGGGTTTTCCGGTTGTACCGGAAGAGAATAAAACAGTAATAATATCTTCTGGATCTTGAATTACTGTGTCAAATTGATTGTTATCTGAGAGAAATTCTGTAAAATAAATGTCCTTTTCCCGTAATGTTATTTGATCGTCACTAACTTTGATAATAACTGCTTTTGGTGAATCTATTTCTTTGATCTTTTTATAAAGAGGCAATGTTTTACCGGCTCTTTCTTGTACATCCTGAGTAAAAATTACTTTTGGACTTGTAATTTTTAAACGAATTTCAATCTCATTAGGGGCAAAACTATCAGCAATGGTAACTACCGGATTACCGGCTTTAATTCCTGCAAGATAAATGGCGACAGCCTCCAGGGTCATGGGCATGTCAATAGCGATAAGATCACCTTTTTCAACTCCAAGATCTCTTAAGCCATTTGCAATTTTATTTACGTAGTTTTCTAACTGGATTTGCGTGACTTTTTCAATAGTTCCTCCTTCTTTTTGAAAAATAACAGCTATAGCATCATCACTATTTTGAAAACAGGAGTCAACTATATTTAATTTACCTCCTTTTAGCCATTGTGTTTGTTCTATTCCAAGAGAGATGTTGAATACAGAATTGTATTCTTTTTGTAACTTAATACCCAAATTATCTATAGTTTGAGACCAGAAATCATTCTTATTCTTAACCGACCAGTTCCAGAGATCCTCGTAAGTTTTCAAACTATTTTTCAGCATCATCTGGTAGATGTTACTTTTTTTAATAGTCTGATCATCAGGAATCCAGAAAGCTTTTCTAATCATTTTAAAATTCTATTTCATCTGTTGGATCTGGAGTTTTTTCTCCTTCTTTTTCTTCTTTATTACAATCCAATTCAATTGATAGGTCATCAGGTTTTTCAAATTCTTCTTTGCTAATATTCAATTCTTCATTGGCATAACATTTTTGCATGTACAAAGCCCAGATAGGTAAAGCCATAGATGCACCCTGACCTTTGGCAAGATCTGTAAAATGTACAGAACGATCTTCTGCTCCAACCCAAACCCCTGTAGAAAGGTTTGGAACCATTCCCATAAACCAGCCATCTGATTGATTTTGTGTAGTTCCGGTTTTACCAGCAATTGTATTTTCAAATTTATACGGATAACCTGTAACGATATCATTTGGATATTTCCCTGCGGAAGTTCTTAGTCTGATTCCCGAACCTGATTGTACAACACCTTGCATTAAATTGACCATAGTATAGGCAATTTCATCACTTAAAACTTCTTTGGTTTTTGGAATAAATTCTTCTAAAACAGTTCCGTTTTTATCTTCAATTCGCAATACCATCATTGGTTTTACAAACATACCTTTATTAGCAAAAGTGTTTAAAGCACCAAGCATTTCATACAAACTAAGATCTATAGTTCCTAAGGCAATCGAAGGAACAGCAGGAATATCGGATTCAATTCCTAATTTTTTTGCCAAAAGAACCACATTTTGTGGTGTGGTTTTATCAATTAATTGAGCTGTGATTACATTTATGGAGTTTGCAAGTGCATTTTTTAAAGTTTTCATTCCTCCATATGCTTTCTCTTCACCTCCTGCATTTCTTGGAGTCCAGTCTTCATCCAAATGATATTTTCCTTTCGGAATCGTATAAGGAGTATTTGGAAATTCATCACAAGGAGATAGCCCTAATTCATTGATTGCTGTTGCATAAACAAATGGTTTAAAAGTTGATCCAACTTGTCGTTTTCCCTGTTTTACATGGTCGTATTGAAAATGTTTGTAATTGATTCCACCAACCCATGCTTTTACATGTCCGGTTTGGGTATCTAAAGAAAGTAGACCCGTTTGTAAGATAAACTTATTATAACGTATGGAATCATAAGGAGTCATAATTGTATCGATTTCTCCTTTCCATGAAAAAATTCTCATATTGGTTTCCTTGTGAAAAGATGTGGTGATCTCTTTCTCGCTTTTACCGTTTTTTTTCATTTTACGCCATCTATCTGAGCGCTTCATTGCCAGCTTCATTGTTCTTTTTATTTGATCAGGTTTCAGATCATAAAAAGGAGCAGTCTTGTTTCTCTTTTGCTGTAAATAAAATATACTTTGTAAATTAGACATATGCTCGCTAGTTGCTTCTTCTGCATATTTTTGCATACGAGAATCAAGCGTAACGTAAATCTTTAATCCATCGCGATAAATATTATAGCTTTCTCCATTTGTTTTAGGATTTTTCTTGATCCAGCCTTTCATAAAATCACGAATATACTCTCTAAAATAAGTTGCAGTTCCATCACTATGGCCTTCCAGATTGATATCTAATTTTAATGATAAATTTTGCAGGGAGTCTTTTACAACTTCTGTTATAAAACCATTTCTAACCATTTGTTTTAAAACAACATTACGGCGTTGTTGCACCATTTCTGACCTACGCATAGGATTGTATAAGGAAGAATTTTTTAACATACCTACCAACATTGCCGATTCTTCCATTTTAAGATCTTTAGGTTCTTTTCCAAAATGAATTCTGGCAGCTGAACGAATCCCAACAGCATTATGTCCAAAATCATACTTATTAAAATACATAGTAATGATCTCATTTTTAGTATATTGCTTTTCCAGTCGTATAGAAATAACCCATTCTTTCACTTTTTGGATCAAACGTTTAAAAATATTTCCGGAAGCTTTTTTAGTAAAAAGCATTTTTGCCAGTTGCTGAGTGATCGTACTGGCACCCCCACCTTTTCCTAATTTAACAGCTGCTCTTGCAGTACCCCTCATGTCAATTCCAGAATGCTCATAAAAACGTTCATCTTCTGTTGCAACCAGTGCTTCGATTAAATTTTTTGGCAATTCATGAAAGCTTACCGGAGTTCTGTTTTCACGATAATACTTTCCAAGTGTCACACCATCTAGGGAGATCACTTCAGTAGCTAAATTATTTTCCGGATTTTCGAGTTCTTCAAAAGTAGGTAAAGACCCAAAAACACCTAGAGAAGCCAAAAAGAAAACTAAAAAAGCAAAAACAATTCCACCTAAAAATAATTTCCAGATCCACTTGGTATATTTGGAAGTTGCGGATTTTATATTTTTTTTAGCCATTATTTAATTTTTTCAATTTGCACACCAACATCTGTTATTCCGTTAAGGTAAACAAGCCCATCAATATCTTTTGTTTTCCTCATAGCTTGTTGTACAGAGATCTTATAATCTCCTTTCACCGGAAAGATTACATTGGTTTTATATTCTAATTTATTTTCTTTGATATCCGAGAAACCAGTTCCTAAAAAGTGACCTTCAGGTGTAGTCATTTCATATTCTAAAGTGTCGATAATTTGATAATTAGTAGGAAATTTAATACCAACGATTAAAAATAGATTACTAAACTCATAATCTTTATTATTTCTGATATTTATGTTGATATTATTTTTACTTATAGTATCATTTGAAGAAACAATAAAATTAATAATGGTGTCTTTATGCCATTTATCGTTTTCAATACTTTTGTATTCATCAAATTTCATATTATTTGAACAAGATGAGATACTGATAATAACGATGAAAGATAGAATAATTTTACCAAAAACAGATACGGTATTTTTTATTTGCATTATAATATTTTACTTGTTTTTGTTTTGAGAATTTCTTTTGTTTCTATAGTTTTTATTACGCTGATTTCTTCCCCTGTTGCGTTTCTTTTTAAATTTTGGCTTGTCAAACCGGGTCAAACTATCCTGACCAACCACATCGGTAAATTTTGATTCTTCAACAGTTTCCAGCTCTAATTCCAATGCATAATCCTCTAGATTTGGAACTTTTTTTCTGTCCTTATTGATGGCTATGATCTGATTGGCTTGCTCAATGGTCAATTTATGCCAAAGCATGGGATTTTCTTTGTAGGCATACCAAAGATGACCTCTAAAAATATCCATTTTTTGAAAAATAGCAGGCCCTTTTTCGGTTTGTAGCCAAAGGTCGGTTTTTGGAAAATGCTTTAATGCATCTACATAAGAATCCAGTTCGTAGTTTAAACAACATTTTAGTTTACCACATTGTCCGGCGAGTTTTTGCGGATTTAAAGATAGTTGCTGATATCGTGCTGCCGAGGTGCTTACTGATCTGAAGTCTGTTAACCAAGTGGAACAACAAAGTTCTCTACCACAGGATCCGATACCCCCCAAACGAGCAGCTTCTTGTCTTAGACCTACCTGTTTCATTTCAACACGTAGGCTAAAAGTACCTGCCAATTCACGTATCAACTGACGAAAATCTACACGTTCGTCTGCAGTGTAATAAAAAGTTGCTTTGTTTCCATCTCCTTGATATTCTATATCTGAAAGTTTCATCTTTAAACCCAAACGGCTAATGATTAATCTGGATTTTTTTTGAACTTCCTGTTCTTTTTCACGAGCAGTAGTCCAGATATCAATATCTTTTTGTGTTGCTTTTCGGTAAATTTGTTTTGTATCAGGATGGTCAATGGCAACATTTTTCTTTCTCATTTGCACCTTAACCAATTCTCCCGTAAGGGAAATAACACCAATATCATGACCTGGAGAGGTTTCTACAGCAACTATGTCACCAATGCAAATACTAAGTTTTTTTGTGTTTCTATAAAAACATTTTCGTCCGTTTTTAAAACGAACCTCCATGATATCAAAAGGCTCTTGGTTGCTGGGCAAGGTCATGTTAGAAAGCCAGTCAAAAACTGTTAATTTATCACAGCTACCTGAGGAACAAGCTCCGTTGTTATTACAGCCCAAAGGCAATCCATTTATAGAAGTAGAGCAAGAATTACAGCTCATAATTTATATATATTTTGAATTGAGAATAACTCCTTTTGCTGTTGATACTTACATCATTTTGATCCAAATCTTCTTACTTTAATCAACTATTTGAATAAAAGGAAACTCAATATATGTTCTGAAAAATTTTAGGTAAATATACCAAATATTGGCAAAATAGAAAGGTAAATTATTTTAACTTCACACTAATGATTTTTGTCGGACAAGCTTCTTTTGCTTTTGTTACATTTTCTGTTATGGAAAAATCGGGAGATTTGATAGTAAAAAATCCTTTTTTTTCGGTAGAATGGAGCAACACTGCTTTTCCATCCTTTTTTGACATTTGGAATTGTTTTGGGGCCAGTTCAACACAGTAATTGCAACCGATACATTTTTTTCGCTGTAAAGTGATGATGACCATTTAATCCTTAATTATTTGATTTGTCCAGAATGTAGACAGTTTTACCTAAAAAGTATTATTCTTTGAATTTTGGCAAAAATAGGGATAATAGACAGAAATTAGTTATTTTTTTGAATAATATATAATTGAAACTAATTAGAGTTTCAGTTTATTTTATTTTCTTTGTATGCACAGAATGTAAGCTATGCTTTTTAAAGATATCATTGGGCAGGAAAAGCTCAAGAACCATTTGATCCAAACTGTAAATAACAGGAGAATTTCACATGCGCAGTTATTTATTGCACCTAAGGGTAGCGGTGCTTTGCCTTTGGCAATTGCTTACGCACAGTATATTTTATGCCACAATAAGGATTTAGAAAATAATTCAGGTGATGAGGCCTGTAATTTGAAATTTGAAAAACTGGCTCATCCTGATCTGCATTTTGCTTTTCCGGTTGCGGCAAATGATAAGGTAAAAAAGCACCCTGTAAGCAATTTGTTTCTAGAAGAATGGCGAAAATTTATTATAAATACCCCTTACGGAAGTTTATTCAACTGGTATCAAAAACTTGGAATTGAAAACAAGCAGGGGCAGATTGGTGTTGATGAGGCTGAAGATATTGTAAAAAAACTGGTTTTAAAATCTTATGAAGGTGGGTATAAGGTAATGATCATTTGGATGGCAGAAAAGATGAATATATCTGCATCTAATAAGTTATTAAAATTGATAGAGGAGCCACCTGAAAAAACACTTTTTTTACTGATTGCTGAAAATGAAGAACAAATTATAAAAACTATTTTGTCTCGTTGTCAGGTATTGCATATCAAAGCTTTAAGTAAAAGTATAATAAAAGAAGAATTGATCAAAAAGTATCAATTAACCGAATATGATGCTAAAAAAATTGCCCATCAGTCAAATGGTGACTGGAATAAAGCAATTAGATCTTTAAATCAAAATGATAATGAAGATGTATTTGAAAGATGGTTTATTACCTGGGTAAGATCTGCCTTTAGAGCTAAAGGTAATGCAAGCGTAATTCAGGATCTGATCACTTGGAGTGATGAAATTGCAAAAACAGGAAGAGAATCACAAAAACGATTTTTACACTATTGCTCTAATTTTTTCCGTCAGGCAATGTTAACCAATTACAAAGCAAATAATCTGGTGTTCTTTGAGGCACAAGCTACAGATTTTGATATTCGAAAATTTGCTCCATTTGTGCATGGAGATAATATTGAAGATATCCATAATGCAATTGAAGATGCCATTTATCATATCGAAAGAAATGGCAATGCTAAAATTATTTTATTGGATCTTTCCATGCAATTGACACGATATTTACATCAGAAGGAGACTTAAGTTTACTGTTTATTTACTTGAAATCATTTGATAGTATGGATATTTGAGTAGATTGTCACAATTTATTTGTCTTGTTAAAATGGACAAAGCAACGACATTTAAGCTATTATATTTTACGGTAAAATATAAAAAAACACCGCCATAAAATGGCTAAAACTCCCTAATAATACAAAAATATGAAATACTGCATGGTTGTATTTTAATTTTTTGATACTGTACAATATTGCACCAACCGTATAGAAAACACCACCTGCCAGTAACCACATCAATCCGGCGAAAGGCATTTCATTTACCAAAGGTTTAATAGCAAAAATGATAAGCCAACCCATCAAAACATAAGCAATAGTTGAAATAGTATCATATTTTCCTGTAAAAAACAATTTTAGTACAATACCTGTCAAAGCTAGTCCCCAGGAAACACCAAAAATGGTCCATCCAACCCAACCTTTTAAAATTAATAAAGTAAAAGGTGTGTATGTTCCGGCAATTAAAACATAAATGGCAGAGTGATCAAAAATATTAAGGCGATTTCGAAGTTTCGGACTTTTGGAATAGTGATATGCGGTGGAAGCTGAATATAGCACAACAAGACTGGCTCCAAAAATAGCAAAACTAGTTATATGTTTTGCACTTCCGTAAAGGGAGGAGTAAACAACCAGTAAAACTAATGCAATTATACTTAATATCAGACCAATAGCATGGGTAATTACATTAAGCCTTTCTTCTTTTGACGCATAATATGTAATTTTTTTTGTCATTTAATTTGTTTTTTATTTCTGATCAATTTTTAGATCAGAGTAAATAATTTGAAACGTTCTTTCTTTTAATGGGTTAATATCTTTTTGTGTTAGGTTAATAGTGTTTAAAAAACGATGTGTTTTTGCACGTAAAACTCCCGGGCTACCACTAAAAAAAGTATATGAAAACCTTTTTTTACAGTCAAAATAAGTAATTGGTACAACAGGAATTTTAAAATCAATTGCCAATCGAAAAGCTCCTTTTTGAAAATCATCTAGAATAATACTTTCATCATCTGGAACCTTTCCTTCGGGAAAGATACAAACACTAAGTCCTTTATGCAATCTTTTTTGAGCCTGCCTAAAAGCTGTTTGTCTGCTTTTTATATCATTTCTATCCACGAGAATACAGGTTCTTTTATAAACATAACCAAACACCGGAATATTCACCAGTTCTTTTTTACCTAAAAAAACGAATGGATTTTTTGTAATGGATAAAGTGAGTAAAATATCGATTATGGAAGTATGATTTGGACAAAATACATAGCTTTGAGAAGCTGATAGTTCTTCTTCACGTTCCACTTTGGTAGAAAACCCCATTACAAATAAAATGGTATTTGCCCATGCTCTTGCTATTTTAAAAAAAACGGGATACCAATCCTCTCTTGAAATAACGATAATCAGAACTGGTAAAGCAACGATAATGGTTCCAAGCATCCAGGCGAAGAACCAAATTCGCCAAAGGAGGATTAAAAAGTTTCGTAGAAATTTCATTGCGACCAAAAATAGAAAAAAATAAGCACATTCTGATTTTTTGAAAAAGTATAAATTTTACTCTTTTACAAGTATTTTTAAGGAAACCAGATGACTTTTTGTAATTTTGCCATATAAATAGAAAAAATGAAAATAGCATTAAGAATAATAATAGCATTGGTTTTTGGTTTTATTATTTTCGGAATTTATACCAATTCAGTAAGTGAAGGAGAAGGAGAAAAATTTATAGGTATCGGGGTATTGATCTTTGCTTTTGTTTTAATGCCTTTGTTTATTTATCACAGATATAACGGAAGAGACCTTTCACAATACTCCCTTAAGAACTTGTTTCAGTCAGGAAACAAAATAGAAGATGTTATGAAGCGGAATGAGCAGAAAAAGGATTAATTGTTTATACCTTTAAGGTTTCCAAAAACACTAATTTAGATTACGCTTTTCAATAAAAAATTTTTTAATTAGATCACTACATTCTTTCTCCAGTATTCCACCAAGGACCTTTGTTTTAGGGTGTAAAGTAGTTTGATAATGCTGATATCCTCTTTTAGGATCAAATGCTCCAAAAACGATTTGGTCAATTTGTGTCCAGTAACTTGCGCCTGCACACATCTGACAAGGCTCCAAGGTCACATAAAGAGTACAATTTTTTAAATATTTTCCGCCTAAAAAATCAGCGGCAGAAGTATAAGCCTGCATTTCAGCATGTGCTGTAACATCGTTCAGAGTTTCGGTAAGATTGTGAGCTCTAGCGATGATCTTATCGTTGATGACAATAACCGCTCCAACAGGAACTTCATTTTTCTCAAATGCAAGTTCAGCTTCCTGTAATGCTTTTCGCATAAAGTATTGGTGATCAAAAGGATTTTCCATTGTTAAAAATCAATTTTTTCTACTTTTAAATTTTCCTTAAAAGTATCTAAAAAATATTGAAGTACTGCCGTATTTCCATTGCTATAAAACTTACGACTCACTTTTGTATGTGAATTATTAATCAAATGTTTCTGCTCCAGAATCACTTTGGTTTGTCGGGCAATAGCTTCACCTGAATCTAATATATTTACTTTTTCACCAACAATATTTTTGATTTGTGGGATTAAAAAATGATAATGTTTACATCCTAGTACCAGTTGATCTATGTTTTTTAATAACATTGGTTGCAGATACTTATTTAAAAGTTCAGTCATTTCTGAAGAGTCAGTTTTCCCTAACTCTATCAATGAAACTAGCCCCTCTCCAACTTGTTCAGTAACATGTACATCCTGTGCAAATCTTTGTGAAGTTTCATACAACAGTTCACTTTTTAATGTTCCGTTAGTAGCTAATATTCCAACATTTTTGGTTGTAGAATTTAAAGCGGCAGGTTTAATTGCTGGCTGCACCCTGATAAACGGAATCTTATAATGGTCTCTCAAATATTTTACGGCATTGGTAGAAGCAGTATTGCAGGCAACTACAATTAATTTACAACCATTTTTAATCAGGAATTCTGTATTTTTAACGCTGTATGCAATAATTTTTTCTTTGCTTTTACCGCCATAAGGAGCATTTTTACTGTCAGCCAGATAAATAATATTTTCCAGAGGTAAAAGAGTGTGTATTTCTTTATAAATGGTAATTCCGCCAATACCTGAATCAAAAACACCTATGGGAGCATTGCTCATATGAATAAGAAAGTATTAGTTTATGATAAAATAGTATTTTTACTAAAACAAAGATAGTTGTAGTTTTGTATTTGTGAAAAACAATTATTTAGAACATATTAACAAACCCGATGATCTGAAAAAACTGTCAGTAAATGTGCTGTCAGATTTAGCCAGAGAGATTCGTAGTTTTATAATTGATGTTGTTTCGGTAAAAAAAGGACACTTGGGCGCAAGTTTAGGCGTTGTTGAATTGACCATTGCTTTACATTATGTTTTTGATACGCCAAATGATCTTTTAGTTTGGGATGTAGGTCATCAGGCTTATGTGCACAAAATTCTAACCGAAAGAAAGGATGTTTTTCATACCAACCGGCAGTTAGGTGGAATTTCTGGATTTCCTTCAAGAAAAGAGAGTGTCTATGATACTTTTGGTGTAGGACATGCTTCTACATCTATTTCAGCTGCTTTGGGTATGGCAATCGCTTCGCGTTTAAAAGGGGATTTTGACAAACATCATATTGCAGTTGTCGGTGATGCGAGTATTGCTGGAGGAATGGCGTTTGAAGCACTAAATCATGCAGGAGTTTCCAAGTCTAATCTATTGATTATTCTCAATGATAACGAAATGGGTATTGATCCAAATGTTGGGGCATTAAAAAATTATCTTACCTCTGTTAAAAACGGAAAAGGAATTCGAAAATCAAGTTTATGTGACGAGCAGGATAATATTTTTGAGGCCTTAAATTTTTCTTATTCCGGCCCGATTGATGGACATGATTTAAACGCACTTGTCACAGAATTTAATAGGTTAAAAACAATTAAAGGGCCAAAGTTCTTACATGTTATAACTAAAAAGGGAAAGGGTCTCCGTCAGGCGGAAGATGATCAGGTCACCTATCATGCACCTGGTATTTTTGATGCAATTACAGGTGATTTGATTAAGAAAACCAAGCTAGATCAACCTCCAAAATTTCAAGATGTTTTTGGTGAAACACTTGTAGAATTAGCCGAGATGAATAAAATGATCATTGGTATTACACCAGCTATGCCTACAGGAAGTTCTATGAAATTGATGATAGATAAATTTCCCGAAAGGGCTTTTGATGTTGGTATTGCAGAACAGCATGCGGTAACCTTAGCGGCCGGAATGGCAACCCAGCAAATGATACCTTTCTGTGCTATTTATTCTACATTTTTACAAAGAGCCTATGATCAGGTAATACATGATGTTGCTATTCAAAACTTACCTGTTGTTTTTTGCCTGGACAGAGCTGGTTTGGTTGGTGAAGACGGGGCAACACATCATGGTGTATTTGATCTGGCCCATTTGCGTGTGATACCAAATATGATCGTTTGTTCTCCTATGAATGAAATGGAATTGCGAAATATGATGTATACCGCCCAGTTAGGAATTAAAAATCCTATGGCTATTCGTTATCCTCGTGGAAGAGGTAGTAATTTGAAATGGAAAAATAAATTCCAAAAAATGGAAATTGGAAAAGGTGAGGTTTTAAGAGATGGAGATGAAATCGCAATTCTAACCATTGGACATATTGGTGAACGTGTAAAAAATATAATTGATCAATTCCCAAAAGGGAAAATAGCACACTATAATATGCGGTTTGTAAAACCTTTGGATGAAAAGTTACTTTATAATATCTTTACAGTTTTCAATAAAATAGTAACTATTGAAGATGGGGTTCTAGAGGGTGGTTTTGGAAGTGCTATTTTAGAATTTGGCAATAATAACGGATTCAATGATAAATCAATAAAACGATTGGGCATTCCTGATTATTTTATAGAGCATGGAACTGTTAAAGAGTTGTTTGAACAAGTTGATTTAGATAATAGATCGATACAAAGTACAATTGAATTCTTATTGAAAGAATAAATTAAATAATTTATATATGAAAGTATTATTTTCTGTTTTAGTTTCTGTATTATTTATTTATACATCTAATGCTCAGGTTGTTGAACAAAAAGAGAATTTTAAATCGTATGAAATAATTAGAGCAGAAAAAGAAATAGATACCATAAGACTTCTTACAGATAAACCGATAATATTCACATATTCACGTGAATTGGTGAATATGTATAAGAAAAAGCTGAAAGAATTTGACAATTCAGATTATATAATGATAGAAAAATCGGTTCTAGATTCATTAATAAGACCATATTATAAAACATCTGTAGATCTATTTACAGAAGAGATGGTTTATACCTCTCGTTTTCGGATGAAAGTAGATAAAGATATGGATACAAGCTATGTGCCATTGCCAAAAGAAAACAGGTATATAGAAGTTATATACAGAAATAAAATAGAACCTTTAGAGATTAAAAGCACAGTAGATTCTGTACAGATCCGTTATTTTAAGAAGGCAAAAGAACCGGATTGGTGGATTACAGCAAACAGTATTGGATTGGATGTTAATCAAATAGCTTTTGTAAACTGGAGTTCTGGGGGTGAAAATTCAATTTCTGGTTTATTAAAGGTTTATCTTAAAAGAGATTTTGAAAAATTATATACTCTTTGGAAAAATGAACTTTCCATACGTTATGGTATGAATAATGTACAGGACAAAGGTTTACTCAAAACAGATGATGCTATTAAAATAAGCTCAACTTTTGGTTATAGAAAGAATGATTTTTCCAATTGGTATTATTCCGCCAAGTTTAATTTTGCCACACAATTTACGGATGGTTATAAGTACCCAAATACAGTTGATCCGATTTCCAGATTTTTTGCCCCTGCATATTTGTATTTTGGTTTTGGATCACAATATAATTTAGCTAAAAAACATTTTTCAATTTATTTTTCTCCTGCAACTCTTAAATCAACTTTTGTACATGATGAAACATTATCGAATGAAGGAGCTTTTGGAGTTGAAAAAGGGAAAAAATCAAGGCATGAATTTGGCGCAGCAATACAAAGTAGTTGGGATGTGGAGATCTTTAAAAATGTAGCAATGAGAAATCGTTTAGGTTTATATACAGATTATATTAATAATTTTGGAAATATTGATATCAATTGGGAACTTGCTTTTAAATTTAAAATAAATAATTTTTTTGAAGCCAATATAGGATCACAATTAGTTTATGATGATGATATCAAACATAAAGAAGATATCAATGGCGATGGCAATCTGGAAACTTTAGGAGCAAGAGTTCAATTTAAACAACAATTAGGTATTGGGGTTTTATATAAGTTTTAAGTCAGATCAACGCCACTAATTTTTTTGTGTAATAAGATTGCATTTCCATCAGAGAAATTGGCAACTAAATTACAAACATCTAAGACTCTTGTGTATAGATCATCAGAAGTTTCTTTGTATTTATCTGGAACAAGCAAGAGAATTAATTTATCATAATTAGATGCTGTATGGTTATAGCTGTTATTGATAGCTGTTATAAATGTATCTAAAAGATCGGCTATAATTTTATAACCTGCAATTTCCTTTTCTACAACATCTTTACTTTTATAAATTTTTTCAACACTTAATTTAATAATATCATTGATCTGTGCTTCATATTTACATTTTTCGAGTAATGATATATGAAATTCACCCTTTAAGATCTGCTCTTCTTTATCGATAAAAACAGAAGCAGTTTCGTTAATTAAATTGCCAATTGCCAGTGCCCGTAAATAACTTATTCTGTCTTTTGTGTTTTGTAAACTGTGGTATTTTTTGGTATTGATATTGTCTCTTACCAAATTGATCAAATACTCCAAAGCATAATCTTCTGAAATCAAGCCTAAATTGATACCATCTTCAAAATCAATAATAGTATAACAAATATCATCAGCAGCTTCTACCAAAAAAGCTAAAGGATGGCGCATAAGTGCAATATGATCGTCATTTCTTATTTTATCTAATCCCAGTTCATGGGCGATTTCCATGAAAAAAGATGTATCATTCTGAAAAACCCCATATTTTTTATCTACGATATTATTGGTTGGTTTTTTTGGTAAAGACTCTTTAGGATATTTGGTAAAAGCACCTAAAGTAGCATAAGATAATCGCAATCCACCACTAATGTTATTTTTGGTTTCGGTCAATATTTTAAAACCATTGGCATTTCCTTCAAAATCAATCAGATCCTGCCATTGTTTATCGGTTAACTGATCTTCAAATTTTTTACCGTTTCCGGATTTAAAATACTCGCCAATTGCTTTTTCTCCACTATGCCCAAAAGGTGGATTTCCTATATCATGTGAAAGAGCAGCAGCAGCAGTGATGGCTCCAAAGTCATTTGCCTGATAACCTTTTTCAACAAGGTTAGGATATTTTGCAATAAGGTATTTCCCAACAATTCTTCCCAATGAACGTGCTACGACTGAAACTTCCAAACTATGGGTCAAACGCATATGAACAAAATCAGTTTTTGAAAGTGGTACTACCTGAGTTTTATCTTGTAAGCTTCTAAAGGAATTAGAAAATATAATACGGTCATAATCAACTTCAAACCCCAGCCGAGTATCATCCTGGTCTATTCTTAATCTTTTGTTTGTATCTCCGAATCGTTTTAGTGATAATAGCTGTTCCCAGTTCATGGTTAAAATTTTAAAAGAGCAAGGTACATTTTTTTGTATTTATCCTGTAAGTGTATTAAAAAATATTTGTTAAAATGATTAGATTTTGAAATTATATTTCCTTAAATTTATTCTTCGTTTTTTTTATTTCTAATTGTATAGAATGAAATTATCTGAATAAATTTTCACAAACCAAATTTCAATAATAATATGGAAAATATTTACTTTTTAATGGTAGTTGCTCTGGCTATTTTAGCTATTGCTGATCTCGTTGTAGGTGTTAGTAATGATGCAGTTAATTTTTTAAATTCAGCCATTGGTTCTAAAGCTATTTCTTTTAAGACTATCATGATCGTTGCTAGTTTAGGTATTGCCTTTGGAGCCGTTTTTTCAAGTGGAATGATGGAAGTTGCCCGTAAAGGTATTTTTGTGCACAGTGAGTTTTACTTCAATGAGATCATGATTATTTTTATGGCCGTGATGATTACAGATATATTATTACTCGATTTTTTTAATACTTTAGGAATGCCAACATCAACAACGGTATCCATTGTATTTGAGTTATTGGGTGCTGCAGTCGCTATGTCCTTGATAAAAATTAGTGCTGATAATGGTTCTTTTTCTGATGTGACCAATTATATCAATACTGCAAAAGCCACACAAATTATATTAGGAATTTTACTATCGGTTGCGGTCGCCTTTTCTGTTGGTGCTTTTGTTCAATTTGTTTCCAGGCTGTTATTATCATTTAATTTTGAAAGAAAACCTGGTTGGGTTGGTGCTTTATTTGGTGGAGTTGCATTAACGGCAATGGTTTATTTTATCCTTATGAAAGGAATTAAAGGTGCAGATATTGCAAAGCAGAGTTTTGATATTATTGGCGGATCAACGATTAAAGATTTTTTAGAAAACAATGTTTTTTCAATTGTTGCGGTTAGTTTTGTGATTTGGTCTTTACTTTCCTATATTTTCATAACTATCTTAAAAACAAATATTTATAAGTTAATTATTTTGGTTGGTACCTTTGCTCTGGCATTGGCATTTGCAGGAAATGATCTGGTAAATTTTATTGGTGTTCCTATTGCAGCCTGGCAATCCTACCAAGCCTGGGCTGATCCTTTAATTAATGTTGATGGATTGGCAGCGGCTGAATTCTCTATGGATATTTTAGGGAAGAAAGTTGCTACTCCAACATTACTTCTATTATTAGCAGGTTTGATAATGGTATTAACGTTATGGTTTTCCAGTAAAGCAAAAAATGTTGTTAAAACTTCCCTTGATCTGTCAAGTCAGGGAGAAACACAAGAACGTTTTAATCCAAATTTCTTCTCAAGAACATTGGTAAGAGGATCTATGATGATTTCAAAGTATACAGATATCATGATTCCTGGTTCTTTAAATAAAAAAATTGAAAAACAATTTGAAAAACCTGTGATTGTATTAGACAAGGATAAAATTCATGAATTACC
>JAUVCP010000285.1 GCA_030590765.1 Flavobacteriaceae bacterium
TTAAAACGTTATTTAAACCAAGAGAAAAGTTTTCGCATAAAGGAACTTTTGGACATAGTTTGATCATAGGTGGTAGTTATGGAAAAATAGGAGCAGTTGTGTTGGCTTCAAGATCTGCTTTAAAAATGGGTAGTGGGTTGGTAACTGCCTATATTCCAAAATGTGGATATCAGGTTGTGCAAACCTGCATCCCTGAAGTTATGGTTGAAGTTGATGATGATAATTATCTTCAGCATTTTAATTTTAAAACTAATGCTAATGCAATAGGAATAGGTGTTGGGTTAGGAACACATAGTAAAACAAAAGATGGTTTTGCAAGATTCTTAAAAAGCAACAAAATTCCTTTAGTTATTGATGCTGATGCATTGAATATTTTGGCTTTACATAAAGAATTATGGTCATTAATTCCAGAAAATTCGGTTTTAACACCTCATCCAAAAGAATTTGAAAGACTGGTTGGGAAATGGAATAATGATTATGGAAAATTAGAACTCCTTAAAGAATTAGCATTAAAAATAAAATGTGTGATAGTTTTAAAAGGAGCTTATACGGCAATTGCTCATCAGAATAAGGTATATTTCAACACAACTGGAAATCCAGCATTGGCAACAGCGGGTAGTGGAGATGTTTTAACTGGAATCATTACCGGATTGATGGCTCAAAAATATTCAGCAATCCATGCAAGTATTTTGGGAGTTTTCCTTCATGGAAAATCTGCTGATATTGCAATCGAATCAAAAGAAACCACGGAAACATTTATTGCTTCAAACGGAATAGCATACCTGAGCAAAGCTATAAGATCAATAAATTGAGAATGGCACTATAATTGAGCGATATAGTGCGTAATGTGGTAAAATTAGTTGTATGAAATATTTGATGGTAGTTTTGTTTTTATCAGTTTTAATTTATAGTTGTGATACCCCAAAAACAGTTGTAAATCAGGATAATATCAGTTTAGCTGAGAAAGTTTCGGATACCATTAGAATTGAGAATGAGGAATTAGAGTATGAAATAATAATTATTGATATTGGTTTTGAATCATGGCTCGTTACTCAAAAACCAATAACCTATTATTCAAATAGTTATTTGAGAATTAAAAATACATTTTATGTGACAGAGTGGAATATTCGGGTCAATCAGCCATTTACGTATGATCCCTATTTATATGAAATGTCAATTGATTTTGACCCTAACATAGACTATGGAAAAGAAGTAAACTATAAATTGTTTATGTATTTTCAATTTTTTCAAGAAAAATATAAGCAAAAACTATACTAGTGTATGGTTTCTATGATTTAAAGAAGTCACAGTTTATATTGTATCTTCAAATATCTCTAATTTAAAATAAATATTGTTTTCATTCGTTTTATAAAAAAAAATACAATCGCAATGAAAATAAAACCTCTATTTACATTAATCATTTTAATGGCTGTTATTGGAGGGAGCTCTTCCATTTCAGCTCAGACAATTTCCAAAGACAGCAATTCAACTACTGTAAAAAAGAATGATATAGTTTATATTACTGATAATAAATCTTTTGAGGTTACCTTTAAAGGTGAACAGTTTTATAAATGGTTGAAAAGACAATCTCCAAAGCACAAATACCTTCAAAGTAGTTTGGAAATTGAAAATATGCAATATGCAAATGAATGGAACAGCAGAGTTGGAAATCCAAAATATGATTCAAATATGTATGTGCAACATATTGATTATCAAATAAAACCTAAGCTTCATTACGGTATGGATGTTAATTATGAATTATATATGTATTTTAAATTCTTTGAAGAAAATCACGAAAAACTATTGGTTAAAAGTTAGCTCTTTAAGCTTTTTTTAATTCAATTAAAATGGAAAATGTTTTATTGATATCTTCTTCTTTTACTACTAAAGTAATTTCATTTGTTGTTGAAATGATTTCCTGCAAAGGAATATTTGCCCAGGCTAATTGTTTTAGAATAAAGTAATAGATTCCAGATTGTTCCACATTTTTTTTTGGCAGCTTAATGGTAATAGATGCTAATTTTTCTAAGGAACTTACAATTTTCTCTTTTGAGAAAAGTTTTTCTATTTCAGGTTTCAAATTTTTACTTATCACAATGTTCGTTTCAAATATTCCTTGAGACACCGTAAAAAAAGACTCTCTGTTGTTCCCTGTTTTTGAAAACAAAATAGAGATTTGCTTATGTAATGTGCTTGTGTTTTTAAATGTGAAATCCAACAGGTCAGAACGGACAATAAAATCTCCTAGTTTTAATGAAAATGATTTGATATTTTTTTTAATTCGTAAAACATTTATTGGAGATATTCTGTTGATAGACATCATAATAGCTCCTGCTTTGACTTTTTTCCCCAGTGTTTTTTCAACCTCAGGTTTAATTGCCCTTGCCAATGATGAAACGTTTATTAATTTATCATGCATCGCTTCTTCTATAAAAGGAGTTTTGTTAATGATGGTCTCAACAGTTTCTTGTATTGTTTTCATTGTTAAATATTAAACATTTTGTTATAAAAAGTAAATATATTGTAAATAATTTTATTAAAAGTTAATTAATCTAAATATTTGTACAAAATATAATAAAATGCTTGTATTAAAATTTGGTGGAACATCAGTTGGATCTGTTGAAAATTTGAGAAAAGTAGCTGATATTGTGAGTAATACATTTGGAGTGAAAATTGTTGTGCTTTCTGCTATGTCTGGAGTTACCAATAGTTTACAAAGAATTATAGACCTTATTGAATTGGGTAAAGTCAATAATGCAAAAATTGAAATAGAAAATTTAAATAAAAAATATCAGCATACGGTTTATGATTTATTTGGATCGGGAAATCGCTTTAAAGAAACGAGTTTAAGAGTATCCTATTTTAATGATGTTTTGCTATCTTTTTTAGATGAAGAATTTTCTGATCAATTAGTTAGAGAGATCCTTGCACAAGGAGAATTAGTTTCCACTTATTTGTTTCAAATGCTTCTTGAAGAAAATCAAGAAAATTCAAAACTTATTTCAGCTTTGGATTTTATGAGAATTGATAGTTCAGGAGAACCGGTATTAGATCACATAGGTGATAATTTACTTACCATTCTCCAAAGTAATAATAATGTAGATATATTTATTACACAGGGTTTTATTTGTAGAAATTCCAATAATGATATTGATAATTTAAAAAGGGGTGGGAGTGACTATACAGCCTCATTAATAGGGGCAGCTCTTGCTGTTGACGAAATTCAAATTTGGACAGATATAGATGGTATGCATAATAATGATCCACGATTTGTGGAGAATACATTTTCTATTGAAGAGATTTCTTTTGATGAGGCAGCTGAACTTGCTTATTTTGGAGCAAAAATATTACACCCACAAAGTATTATCCCTGCCAAGGAAAAAAACATTCCTGTTTTGGTAAAAAATACATTTAATCCGGAATCTCCTGGCACATTAATCCATGATAAGGCCAAAGTAAAAAAAATAAGAGCCATTGCTGCAAAAGATAATATTACGGCTATTAAGATAAAATCATATAGAATGTTGATGGCCTATGGTTTTTTAATGAAAATATTTGAAGTTTTTGAGAAGAATGAAACAGCCATTGACATGATAACAACATCAGAAGTGGCAGTATCTCTAACCATTGATAATACAGAAAAATTAGATAGAATTATTGAAGAATTGCAAAGTTTTGGAAATATTGAAGTTGAGTCAGATCAAAGTATTATTTGTATTGCAGGAGATTTAGCTCAAAACAAAAAAGGTGTAACCTCAGCTATTTTCAATTGCATTGATCAAATTCCAATACGAATGATCTCTTATGGAGGTAGCAACTATAACCTTTCATTTTTAGTAAAAACAGCAGATAAAATATCTGTATTGAATTTACTAAATGATGGATTATTTTCTGATCTTAAAAAAGTAGAAAGTAAAAAGGAATTGGTTTA
>JAUVCP010000069.1 GCA_030590765.1 Flavobacteriaceae bacterium
GTAAAACAATATTTACAATTAGACAAACTGAGAGAAGCTATGTTCTATGTGGCAGGAAGGTTATTCAATTATGATTTTAAACCGGTTGCAAAAGGTACGGTTCCTGTTTTTCAGGAAGATGTAAAAGTTTGGGAAGTTACTGATAAAGATAGTGGTGAAAATATTGGTTTGTGGTATTTAGATCCTTATGCAAGAACAGGAAAACGTTCTGGAGCATGGGCAACTACGTATAGAAGTCACAGTACTTTTGATGGTAATAAAAATGTTTTAGCATCCAATAATTCAAATTTTGTAAAACCGGCACCTGGTGAAGCTGTTTTGGTTTCTTGGGATGATGCTACTACTCTTTTCCATGAATTTGGTCATGCATTACACTTCTTTTCATCCAATGTAAAATATCCAACTTTAAACGGAGGAGTAAGAGATTATACGGAGTTTCAATCACAATTACTTGAAAGATGGTTATCAACCGATGAGGTGATCAATCAATTTTTAGTACATTATAAAACAGGTAAAGTGATTCCAAAAGCATTGGTTGCAAAAATTAAAAAGGCTGCCACTTTCAATCAGGGATTTGCAACAACAGAGTATCTGGCATCAGCCATTATGGATATGAAATTACATTTGGCAGATCCAACGAATTTAGATGTGGGTAAATTTGAGATAGAAACTTTAAAAGAGATGCATATGCCAAAAGAACTGGTAATGCGACATCGTACACCTCAATTCGGACATGTATTTTCTGGTGAGGGATATGCAACTGCTTACTATGGTTATATGTGGGCAGATGTTTTAACTGCTGATGCTGCCGAAGCATTTAGAGATGCTCCAGGCGGATTTTATGATAAAGAAATGGCAGAAAACCTTGTGAAGTATTTGTTTGCTCCAAGAAATTCTATGGATCCGGTGGATGCATATAGAAAATTTATGGGACGTGATCCAAAAATGGAAGCATTGATGAGAGACCGTGGTTTTCCGGTTCCTTCAAAATAAAAATAAAAAATATCTTATAAGGTCAGGGTTTTGTTAAAAATAGCAAAACTCTGGCTTTATCAGTGGACTTATATATAATCTCTTATATGAAATTGCAATATCAGTTATCCATTTACAAATACACTTAAACTCAAAGCTCCCTGTGCTCCAATAACCAAAGCCTGTTCAATATCAGCGGTTTTTGAAGGGCCGGATAAAAATAAACCAAAATTGTAATCTTCTCCTTTTAACCTTTCGTATGCCTGGTGCATATATGGTGCAATTTCAACTTTATCTATAACCAGTACTAAATGTTTTGTGATGAATGGTAATACCCTTATGGGAAAATTATCATCAGTGATCCAGATTGCTCCATTTTCAGCAACTCCAAATTCTCCTTTTAAAACGAGTAGATCCAGATCTTCTAATTCCTGTGGTTTTTCTATTTTGTTTAAATCAATGGTATTAAAACCATTTGAATCTGGTAAAGCAGAATATTTTGACTTTGCATTTGGATACAGATCATTTAATTGTTTCAAAACATCACTATTTGAATTTGATGTAAGAATTTTTCCTCCAACAATCTCTACTTTTCTTTTAAATTCTTCAAGAAAATCCAAATCTTCATTAAAAACACTTAGATCAATTTCTAAAAGATCTTGATAATTTGGTTTACTGGCTTTGATCTTTGATAAGATATGGTCTCTGCTACTCATCTTTATTTCTATTTTTGTACCATTGTTCAAAACTATCTTTTGGCCCTTTTGGTAGATCTCGGTCTCTTCCCCAAACATTGGGTTTCGAATTTATGATAGGTTTGGGTAGTGTTCTTAATGCCCATCTGGCTGCTTTTCCTGCTTGTTCGAATTTCTTCGGACTGCCCAAAACATTTCCCATGATCTTCATAGAGGTTTTCTTAACAAAAGAACCAGATGTTTCTTTTAAAATAATCTGCCTCCATTTAAACAACTGCTCATGGATATTTATTTTTACCGGACAAACGTCTGAACAGGATCCACACAAAGTAGATGCAAAAGGCATGTCACTGTATTTTTGTAGATCTTTTCCAGGAGCCAAAATTGATCCAATTGGTCCGGGAATCGTATAATTATAACTATGCCCTCCGCTACGACGGTAAATAGGGCAGGTATTCATACAAGCACCACATCGAATACAGTTCAAGGAAGACCTAAAATCTTCTCTGGCTAATTGTTCTGATCTGCCATTGTCTACAATAACAATATACATTTCAGTACCATTTCGAGGTTTTTTAAAATGAGAGGAATAAGTTGTAATTGGCTGACCTGTTGCACTTCGAGCCAATAATCTTAAAAAAACACCTAAATGTTCTTGTTTCGGAATTAATTTTTCAACTCCCATACTTGCAATATGTATTGGTGCCAAATGTGCTCCCATATCGGCATTTCCTTCATTCGTGCATACTACAAAGCCTCCTGTATCAGCCAAAGCAAAATTTACTCCGGTAATGGCAACATCGGCATGCATAAATTTTTCACGTAAATGCCTTCTGGCTTCATTTGTCAAATACTGAGGATCTCCATTACAGGGTTTAGTTCCTAAATGTTTTTGAAAAAGAACATCTACCTCTTCCTTCGTTTTATGAATGGCGGGCAATACAATATGGCTTGGTCTTTCTTTGGCTAGTTGCACTATACGCTCACCCAAATCTGTATCCACAACCTCATAACCATTTTCTTCTAAATAAGGATTCAGATGGCATTCTTCTGTAAGCATGGATTTACTTTTTACAATCTTTCGAGCTTTATGAGATCTTAAAATATCATGAACGATCTTGTTGTGTTCCTCTGCATCAATAGCCCAGTGTACTTTGATTCCATTTTTCAATGCATTTTCTTCAAATTGAATCAAGTAGTTATCTAAGTTAGATAATGCATTTGATTTAATGTTATTAGCTAAACGTCTTAGTTCTTCCCAACCTTTAGTTTCATTGGCGGCAATATCTCTTTTGTTTCTAACAAACCACAATGCCTTGTCATGCCAATCCACTTTTTTTTCATCCTTATTAAATAATGCTGCTGCTGTAGAATGATCCATGTTTATTTGATTGAACTATTTAAAATTTCTGCAATATGCATGACTTTAATAGGTTGCTTGTTTCTGTTGATCAAACCTTCCAGATGCATTAAACAGGAAGTGTCTGTTGCTGTGATGACTTCAACCCCGCTATCTAAATGATCCTTGATTTTATCTTTACCCATCTTAACGGAAATTACTTCTTCTACAATAGAAAAAGTTCCTCCAAAACCACAACATTCATCGGGTCTTTTTATTGGTATTATTTCAACACCTTCTACTTCTTTTAAAAGATCTTCAATTATAGAATAAGGTTCCTCCACAAGTTCAGAACTCGACCCTAATCTTAAACCTCTCAAACCTGCACAACTCTTATGAACTCCTACTTTGTAGGGAAACTTAGCTCCAACATTTTTAATTTTTAATACATTGGAAATAAAATCACAAAGTTCATAGATATTTTGTCTTACATGTTCAACATCTTTTGTTTGTGGTATTACATCATAATGATCTTTTACATGGTGCGTACAACTTCCGGAAGGAGCAACGATATAATTATATTCGCTAAAATTATTGACAAAATTATGACAAGTTGCTTCAGAATCTTGTTCTGCTCCGGAGTTTGACATAGGCTGTCCGCAACAAGTTTGCCCTAATGGATAAACTACATTTACATTTAGCTTTTCAAGTAATTCCAATGTAGCCACACCTACCTGAGGGTATAACTGATTGATATAGCAAGGAATAAAGAGTCCTACTGTTATCATTTGATTATTTCTTTTTGATACTGTGTTTTGCATAATTTAATCCCATGGCATCATATCTTTCTACTATATGTTGCAAACGAGTATCAAAATCTTCCCAGTTTTTATCATCTTTGGGTGTCCAAACAATTTCAGATAATGCTGTCATTCTTGGCAGAATCATATATTCCACATAATCAGTAGTTTTCATATACTCTGACCATACATTTGCTTGAGAACCTAAGATATATTTTTGCTCATCAGCAGATAATCCGATAGGTGATGGCTCATATTTGTAAACATCTTTAACAGTTGTCAATCCGCCAATAGCCAGAGGCTCATTGTCTTTTTCCTTACTTTGATAATGGTCAAAATAAACAGAATGACCAGGAGTCATAATTACATCATGATGTTGTTTTGCAGCTTCAACTCCTCCTTTTGTACCTCTCCATGACATTACAGTTGCATTTGGAGCCAGGCCTCCTTCGAGTATCTCATCCCAGCCGATAATTTTTTTACCTTTTTTGTTTAGATATTTCTCCATTCTCTGGATAAAATAACTTTGTAATTCATGTTCATCTTTCAAGCCTAATTTTTTCATTCTTGCCTGACAACTTGGGCATTTTTCCCAATTAGCTTTCGGACATTCATCTCCTCCAATATGAATGTATTGAGAAGGAAATAATGTGATAACTTCATCTAAAACATCCTCTAAAAAAGTAAAAGTTTCTTCGTTACCGGCACAATAAACATCATCAAATACTCCCCATGTTTCCTGAACAATTTTTGGAGTTCCATTTGCCTGGACCTCTTTTCCTTTTTTAGATCCCATATCATTAAATACTATAGATTTTTCTTTAGGAAAACAGCTTAAATATGGATATCCTGCAATGGCTGCACCGCTATGACCTGGTAATTCAATTTCGGGAATTACAGTAACATGTTTACTTGTTGCATATTTCACAATGTCTTTAATTTCTTCCTGAGTATAAAAGCCACCGTATTTTTTTTCATCATTTCCCGTTCCCGGATGGTGACCAATGATAGTTCCATATCTCCATGCTCCAATTTCCGTAAGTTTAGGATATTTTTTGATCTCAATTCTCCAACCTTGATCCTCAGTAAGGTGCCAGTGAAAAGTATTCATCTTATGCATGGCAATAAGATCGATATACTTTTTGATAAAATCTACCGGAAAAAAGTGTCGTGCAACATCCAAATGCATACCACGATAAATATATCTAGGGCTATCAGTGATCATAACTGCTGGAATAGCAATTTCAGCCACGGTATCTTTTCTGGATTCAATTGCAGAGGGCATCATTTGTCTTAAGGTTTGAATACCATAAAAAACACCCATTGCTGTTTTACCGGAAATAATGATCTTGTCATAGGATACGGATAAAGTATATCCTTCATCATTATCAATAGTAGCATCCAGTTGAAGAACAATATTTCCATTATTGTTAGCATCATATTTAACATCTGAATTTGCTACAGTATTTAACACTTCTGCAAGGAAATTCCCTTCATTTTCAAGAGATTTATCTCCTGTAATCTTTGTTTTAGAATCTACTACAAATCTTCCGCTCATCATTTTAAGCTCAACAGGTTTTGGAATTATTTGATAATCCTTTTCTGAATTTACAATACCCTTATTTGGATTTGTACAGGAGGTTGCAATAATTGCAATAAAAAATACTAATAATATTCTCATTTTTAATGGTTTAAATTTATAGTATGTTAATTTTTTTGATTGAAATTTACTCCCTTTAAAAGAGAGGAAAGCAAAACTAGCCCTTATATATTTGCAAAAAAACTATTTTACTTTCCGGTTTTATTCAGAAAGTAAAATAGTTAACAAATTTGAGAAAAACTATTTAGCTGTACTGTGCATAAATAACTTTTGTTTGTAAATATTCTTCCATTCCATGCTTACCATCGGCACCACCAATTCCAGATCTTTTCCATCCTGCATGGAAACCTTGAATTGCTTCAAAATGTTCGCGATTGATGTAAGTTTCACCAAATTGCAATTCATTGGATACGTGCATTACTTTATTGAAACTCTCAGAGAATACAGATGATGTCAAACCGTATTGACTATCATTAGCCATTGCTATAGCCTCATCTAAACTGCCAAATTTAACAACAGGTAAAACCGGTCCGAAAACTTCTTCCTGTATGATTTGCATATCCTGACGGCAATTGGTCAATAAGGTTGGCTGGTAATAAAATCCTTTGTCAAATTGATCTATACGTTTTCCGCCCACAACAACTTCAGCACCTTCTTTTTTAGCAAATTCAACCATTTCTTCTACCTTATCAATCTGGTCTTTTGACACCATACTACTCATATCAGGGTTGTCATCTGAAAATGCATCCTGTACATTCACTTCTGACATTTTTTTGGAGATCTTTTCCATAAACTCATCATATGCACTATCTTCTACATAAACTCTTTCTGCACAATTACAAACCTGGCCACTAAAGATAACTCTTGAAGTTACTATGGCATTTACTGCAAGATCCATATTTGCATCTGCGCAAACAATTGCTGGCGCTTTACCGCCTAATTCTAAAGATACTTTTGTAATATTCTCTGCAGTAGCACTAATAATTCTTTGTCCGGCTTCCACACTACCGGTTAAACTAATAATTCCAGTAATTGGGCTTTTTGAAAGAGCATTTCCAACAATACTACCACTTCCGCAAACAAAATTAACAACACCTTCTGGAATGCCAATATTTTCAATAAGTTTTGCAAATTCCATAATGGTCATTGGTGCTTCACTACTTGGTTTTACAATACAAGTATTTCCGGTAACGATAGACGGAGCTATTTTACGTGCCATTACAAAAAATGGAAAATTCCATGGACATATACCAACGGCAACACCAATTGGAGCTTTATGTAAATAGATATGTTCTTTAGGTCTGTCACTTTGAATAATTTCTCCCTCAATTCTTCTTGCCCATCCTGCATTGTAATCAAAATATTCAGCAGTAACATCTATTTCAACTTGTGCGAGTCCAATTACTTTTGCCTGCTCCTTTGCAAGTGTTTGAGCCAAAGAGATTCTATTTTCTCTTATAACATCTGCCATTTTATGTAAATAGGAGGCTCTTTCAATAGCAGTTAAAGCCTTCCATTTTGATTGGGCAACATTTGCAGCTTCTAAAGCATTATTGGCATCCTGTACGGAACCTTTTGGAATAGTTGCTATAACTTCTTCGGTACAAGGGTTGATGATTTTGATAACATCTGTTGAAGTGGATCTGACAAATCTCCCATTGATAAATTGATCATATTCTATCATAATGCGTATATTTTTAAAATTTTAACAATTAATTATTTGAATTGGATAATAATTACCCAAATTTAACCATACTTTTCGAAAAATGTAATATGTTAAGCAAATATATCTAATAACAAATCCAAATTTTTATCTATTCTAAACCATTAGATGAAGTATTTAAACATGAAATGCTTATCGTCTTTTTTCGAAGTATATGGAAGGTCATATGACAAATTATAAACCAGAGCTCGAACTCAAGGCTATAAGGTGATAATTGTACCGGATTTGTATTTAGCAGGAGGAATACCAGTAAATGACTTAAAAACTCTTGAAAAATGATACCTGTCTGAATAACCTAAAAAGTAAGCAACTTCTTCAATAGTATTGTTGGAATGATCAAACATTTCACAAGCTCTTGCAATTTTACGCTTTTGGACAAAATTATGCAGGGTGATTTTCATTTCTGTTTTAAATAAACGAGCAAATGAATTTGGTGCCATACTAATATTTTCGGCCAAAAATGAATTACTGAATTTTTCATTCATATTTGCTTCAATAAAACGTAGGGTTTTTAAAACACGGTCATCTATATTGATAGTATCCCATAATTCTTTTTCTAATCGGGATAAAACTTCCATTATAAAGGCCTGTATCTTTAAATTATCTTTTATAGAAAAATTTATATTTTCAATTTTTAAACGCGAAATAATTTGGGTGATCTCATTAAACTGATCTGTTGTGAGTTTTAATTTATGAATTCCCGGTGAGACATTATCAAAAGGAATTCCTAAATTAAAATGCATAAAAAGGTGAACAAGTGAATTGGTTTCAATTTTTGATTCATCAGTAAATGCATTGATTACTTTTCCACTGACATTAATTCCTTTTTTAAAAACATGTCTTTTTTTATATCTGGTATAAAAGGAGGTAAATGGAGGAATAATATACACGTGATCAGGTTTCATAATAATCAATTCATCATTGTAACCAAGTTGTCCACCATCATTTTTATTCCAGTAAATTCTCCAATAAGGAAAAATCATATCATTGCAATCCCAAAGACTTAATGACCAGTATCGGCAGCATAAAACCTTTAGGCTAATATTGGTAAATATTTGGCTTTGATTTGAGGGGTCTCCTGATTCTCTTTTTTTAATATATCGCATATGTTTATATTAGATACAAAAATAGGAATTTTAAATATTTTTAGACATTACTATTTAAGTTAACTTTGTACATCATTAAAATTTAAATATGAGTGAATTAAAAATTCCTTTAAAAGTAAAAGAAGAACTGGATAAAGTTTCCAGAATTGCAGGATATCTATGGCATAGAGAATGGGCAGAAAGAAATGCCGGAAATCTTTCGGTTAATTTAACATCGTTCTTTTCAAAGGAAGAAATGCAGGGGAGAGGCGAGTTTGTTGCTTTTGACTTTCCTAAAGAAACGGCAGGGTTTGTTATTTTTATAACAGGTACTGGTTGTTATATGAGAAGTTTGATCGATAGAATTGAAGAGGCAGCTTGTATTTTGTACATTAATGATGATGCCACAGGGTATTCTATTATCTGGGGAGGTAAA
>JAUVCP010000211.1 GCA_030590765.1 Flavobacteriaceae bacterium
GTGCTGCTAAATATGGATTAAATTTTGATACATTCAGTTCAAATGTAGCATTTCTGGATTATGACCTTGATGGAGATTTAGACCTATACCTACTCAATCATGCCGTACATACACAAGAATCTTTTGGACGATCTAATATAAGAAATAAAAGAAATTTTCAAACAGGAGATAAATTACTTCGAAACGACGGTGAGAAATTCACTGATGTAAGTGAACAAGCAGGTATTTTTGGTGGTGCAAATGGTTATGGCCTTGGCATATCAATAGCTGATTTTAATCAAGATGGTTATCCTGATATTTTTGTTGGTAATGATTTTCATGAAGATGATTATTATTACATTAACAATGGTGATGGTACTTTTAGCGAACGTTTAAAAGAATATTTTGGACATACTTCTCAAGCTTCAATGGGAAACGATGTTGCTGATATTAACCATGATGGTTGGCCGGATATTATGTCTTTAGATATGCTCCCTGAAGATGAAAAGGCCTTAAAATCATCTGAGGGAGATGATGATATTCAAATTCAAAAATTACGTGTAGGTCATTACGGTTATCATTATCAATTTACAAGAAACATGTTGTACATCAATCAGCAAAATGGTAATTATTTAGAAACTGCTTTATTGAGTGGTATTGCTGCAACAGATTGGAGTTGGAGTCCACTTTTTGCCGATTATAATCAGGATGGCGAACAAGATCTATTTATTTCAAATGGAATTCCGAAACGTCCCAATGATCTGGATTTTATCAAATTTGTATCCAGTGAGCAAATTCAAAAAAAGATAGTCAATACCAAATTAGTAGATCAAGAAGCTATAGACCTAATGCCTTCCGGAAAGGTTCATAACTATATCTTTAAAGGGGGTAATGATCTGTTTTTTGAAGATAAATCAGGTAACTGGATCGTAAATGACACATTAGTTTCAGGCGCTACAGCCTTAGGAGATCTTGATAATGATGGAGATCTTGATCTAGTGATCAATATTCTCAATAATGAGGCTGCTTTATATATTAACAAGACCAATAGCAAAGCAAATTATTTAAAAATAAAATTTGATTACCCCAATCCAAATCATTTTGGCATTGGTACCAAAGTATTTAGTTATGCTGATGGCAAACTACAATATAAAGAATTATATACGGTAAGAGGATTCCAGGCATCGTCAGAACCAATCATACATTTTGGATATGGAAATAAAGATAAAATTGACTCACTAAAAATTTTATGGCCAAATAAAACAGTTCAATTACTAAAGAATATTGCAGTTAATCAAACATTAATTATTTCTCCTAAAAACACAAAACCCTTTGATTATAATTCCCTTCAACCAAAATCTAAAATACTATTTAAAAAAGTTAAAAATAATCTAGGGATTGATTTTAAGCACGATGAAGATAATTATATTGACTTTAACAGACAAAAATTAATACCATACCAAATTTCAGATAGAGGTCCGGCAACAGCTATAGGAGATATTGATAATGATGGTAAAGAGGATATTTTCTTTGGGGGTTCTAAACACATAGCCTCAAAAATATATATACAAAAAGATTCAATATTTATTGAAAATAGAATTGATGCTATAGCTATCGATTCTATCAAAGAAGATGTTTCGGCCATAATTGCCGACCTCAATAATGACGGAAAAAATGATCTGTTTCTAGGTTCCGGCGGAGCTGACTTTTACAATAAAATGAAACCCTTATTAGATAGTTATTATATACAAACTGATACAACATTTATCGCGGTTAAACTTCCGGATTATTTTGAGAATGCTTCTATAGTTAAAGCCAATGATATTGATAATGATGGTGATCTGGACCTTTTTGTAGCTGGTAATACAGTTTCTAATGATTTTGGAAAGATTCCTAATTCATATATCCTGATCAACGATAAGGGTAATTTCTCTCTGGCAAATAATGAGGCATTACAAAATGCAGGAATGATTACAAATGCTATTTGGGATGATTTTGATAATGATGGTGTAAAAGATTTAATTGTTGTTGGTGAATGGATGGAGCCTAAGTTCTTCAAAAATAAAAATGGCGTACTCGTTGAAGTTAAAATTTTAGATCAAAAACTAAATGGTTTATGGCGGAGTATTATTCCTTTTGACATTGATGATGATGGAGATATTGATTATCTATTAGGAAATTGGGGGACTAACACCAGATTCAAGGCATCAAATAAATATCCTTTGAAAATGTATTATGCTGATTTTGATCTAAATGGAAAAACTGAAACTATAATAGCTACAGAAAAAAACGGCAACTACTACCCTCTTTTAGGTTTAGATGAACTTTCCGGACAACTGGTAAGTCTTAGAAAAAAATTCAATACATATAAGGGTTATGCTGGAAAAACCATAGAGGAGGTTTTTGATAAAAAAAGTCTCAATAGTGCTAATCTATTTGAAGTAAATGAACTCCAATCAGGATACTTAGAAAATAAAAATGGAAACTTTAATTTCGTTCCTTTTCAATCAAGTTTACAAGTATCACCCATAACCTGTTTTATAAATTATGATTTTGATAATGATGGTAAAGAAGAAATATTAGCAGCAGGTAATTATTTTGGTGTCATCCCATTTCATGGTAGATTTGATTCATTTCCAGGGGCTATGATAAAAAATAAAGATGATATAATTTTAGGAAATAAATTAGGATTAGATTTCGCACAAAAATCAGTTAGACATCTAAATATAATAACCTTAAATAAAAATCCCTACTTATTAGTCACAATAAATGATGATAGGGCTCAAGTTTACGAATTAAAAAAATAAATTATAAAATGATTAAAGATCAACTGATATTATTATTGATAATCATACTTTTGATTTCTTGTAATAAAAAGGAAGAACCTATAGTAATCACTGCTTCCGACTTTCATCAATCAGTAGATATGATTGGAGTCGTCATGGTTCATGACATTTTTTCGCCTCCTGTAGCCAGTAGGGTTTTTGCCTACCCAAATATTGCTGCTTATGAAATTATGGCCCAACAAAATGAAACCTATTTGTCTCTAAAGAATCAACTTACTGATCTTACTGCTATACCAAAAGCAGATACCTCAAAACCTATCAATTATAAATTGGCTGCTTTGATTGCTCACATTGATCTGGGCAAACGGTTAATTTTTTCTGAAAAAACAATTGAAACATACAGAGATAGCCTTTATCAGGTTTGGGAATCTAAAAACGCTTCAGAATTTAAAGCCTCTAAAGAATATGGTTTAAAAGTGGCTGATTTTATTGGTGTCTGGATGGATAAAGATAACTACAATCAAACTCGAACCATGTCTAAATTTACTGTAATTTCAGATGATCCTTCTAGATGGCAACCAACTCCACCAGCATACATGGATGGATTAGAACCTCATTGGGATAAGATTCGCCCTTTTGTAATTAATTCTGCAGATCAATTTAAACCCATACCTCCTCCTCCATTTTCTTTGGAAAAAGAAACGCTTTTTTATAAAGAATTAAAAGAGGTGTATGATATAAGTTTAGATCTTTTAGAAAAAGGTGATGATTGTGAAGAAATTCAAATTGCAAAATTTTGGGATTGTAATCCGTATCTAACTGTTTCACGTGGACATTTAATGTTTGCTATAAAGAAAATCACTCCCGGAGCACATTGGATTGGGATTTGTCAGGTAGCTTGTAAAAAAGCAGATTATAGTTTTGATGATACAGTATATGCTTATACAAAAACCTCTATTGCAATTGCCGATGCTTTTATTAGTTGTTGGGATGAAAAATTTCGAAGTAATTTAGTAAGACCAGAAACATTGATCAATGAACATATTGATGATAATTGGAAACCTGTTCTTCAAACACCTCCATTTCCAGAATATACCAGCGGTCATTCTGTTGCTTCAGGTGCTGCAGGTATTGCATTAACAAGTATATTTGGTGATAACTTTTCTTTTGATGATGATGTAGAAGTTCCTTTTGGCTTACCAATAAGAAGTTTTACTTCTTTTAATCAAGCATCTGATGAAGCTGCTATTAGCAGAATGTATGGTGGTATTCATTATCGTGCTGCTGTAGAGGTTGGTGTCAAACAAGGAAGAAATCTTGGAAAATTTGTTGTTGAAAATCTTGAGATGAAATCAATAACACACAATAAATGAAAAATATTAAATATTTAATTGCTTTTACTCTTTTAGGTGGCTTATTATGGTATTTATTTATAAAACCATATGATTATTTAGTCACATTTAATGTCAAAGCATTTCCAGGAACCATTAATCAAACTATAAAAATCTGGAATCTTTCTTTAGATAATTCTACAATAATTGAGCAAAACAACATCAACAATTTAAAACAAAGAATCACATTCAACGATACAACTTACCTCTATAAATGGAAAATTATTGCTGTGAATGATTCCACTTCAAAGGTAAAGGTCTATATAAAAGATGAGCATCACAGTTTAAAAAATAGAATTCTATTTCCTTTTAGTAATACAGATTTTGAGAAAAGAACAAAAAATACACTTGTTGATTTTAATAATAAACTAAGTGAGCATATAAAAAGTTTTAAAGTAACCATAAAAGGTGAAAGTAAAATAAAATCTACTTACTGTGCTTATATTCCTATAAAATCTAAACAGCTCAATAAAGCGAAAGGAATGATGCAAAACTATAATTTATTGAGTTCATTTATTTTTGAAAATAATATTTCACTAAATGGTAAACCCATTGTAGAAATTACGTATTGGAATATGGTCAATGACAGTATTCATTATAATTTTTGTTATCCAATTATTAAAAATGACTCTTTACCAGTTAATAAAATAATAAAATACAAGAATATTGAAAATAAAAAAGCCTTAAAAGCTATATATAATGGTAACTATATTTCTTCTGATAGAGCCTGGTATGCTTTGGTGGATTATGCAAAAAACAACAATATTGAAATAGATAAGAAACCTCTTGAAATATTTTACAATAATCCTAACATGGGTGGAAATGCTCTTAAATGGAAAGCCGAAGTGTTTTTACCAATTAAAAAATAATCTTGTCTTATTATTAACTATATTTAGACAATAAACATCAGTTCTTTTTTTCTTAAAATCAGAAATTAAAAGTAGAGAAACAAGTATATAAAA
>JAUVCP010000044.1 GCA_030590765.1 Flavobacteriaceae bacterium
TTTGCTGCATCGAAAAACTGATTTTGCCAGTGATCAAAATTTCCTCCTTTAGCAATCAGATCTCCATTCGCAACGATCAAAGCTGGATCTATCGCATTTACCTGCTTTGTAATAGCATTAAAAACATGTGGCTTTGACCGACTGTCACCAAGTACTACAAAATCAAATGGCTTATTAGGTTTAACCCCGGTCTTAAAAGTTTTAATTTTTGAACTGACACCGGTAGAATTAACTTTATAAAAATAAGTCTTACCTGTTTTAAGGCTACTTAAATTTACCTCATATAAATATCCACTTTGTTTATAACCAATTAATTCTGCTAATTTTGATTTTTCTATAGTTTTTTTTAAACCATATACAACTGTAAAATCTGATTTCACATCACTTTCCCATCGAATGGTTATTGCAGATTCACTTGGATTTGCCAGATAAGGTAATTTCGTTAAAGTTTGAGCATTTGACAATAAGACACCTGACAGTACAAAAAACATGAAGAATAAAACTTTTAATCTCTTCATTATACTCATATAATTTTATCTTATTTAAAAATTAAACCTATTGATATTTCTTAGAAATAAAATTCTAACTTAAAGTGAAATTACAAAATATCTATAAACTAATACTACATTTATATTCTCACTAAATAATTACTCAATAATCTTATAATATCTGGCCATCCAGTAAGGCAATAAATATTCATCTCCTGCCAGTCTGCTCATTCTACTACCACCGTGATCCAGTGCAAAAGGGTTGGTATTGTGACGATGCATTTCTCTCTCTCCAGGATATAATAATTTTTTAGTGGTTTGTCCTCTGTAATTTTCAGGTAAGAATTCCAGATCTTTTCTATGTGAATTCTTTGTTGAATACCTATCCAGATCTACGTTAAATTCTTTTAAGAAAAACATTAATGATTCTTTATCCATATCACCTGATACCGCATAGGTTAACATTTCCCAAAGGCCATCTTTTTCCGGGCGCTCCATCTCCCAGTGTTCACGTGTTACTTCTTTATACACTTTTCTCAAATCATTATCAAAAGCATATTTTTCTAAAACATAATAAGTTATAAAAGACATTTCATCATCGGAATGGTTCCAGCTATCTCCCATAATATCTCCCAAATGATTGTAGTCAAGGGTCTTTTTCATATCTTTCATTGGTGCCTTGATATTTTCCAAGTAACCATGTTTATTCATCATTTTATAGGCTTCCTTTTTATAGATCTTTTTCCCTGTTAAATGATAGGCTAATTGCAAACCAGCGATCAAATGGGCACTATTCAATTTTCTATCTGAAACATATAGTGGGTACCAGTTTACGTATTCCGGATTCCACCTACCCCATCTGGTTGGTTTGCCATCAAGATCTACAAAATAATAATCATTTTCAATGATATGTGTCATGATCGCATCAATAAAACTAGCAACCCTTTGTTTTTCTTCGGGAGTTTTAACAATAAACTCATCCATTAAAGAAGCAACAAATAAATAGGCAATATACTCATCGGTACTGGTAGTTCCTTTCCAGTCCCATTCTTCTTCCTGAGATGGTCTCCACGCATGTGCATCATTTAAATCTAAAACACCTCTACGCTCAAAAGTTCGTGAAGGAAATCCTTTTAGCGGATTAACGGTCAACAATCTCTCAAATGATTCAAATGTTTCCCATACATATCTTTTTGCAATTTTTTCTCCAGTAGTCACATATCGAAAAACCTGACTACCCAGATAAAGTGAGGTCCACAAACCATCATTATCATTATCCTTGGAGTTTGCACTTTTCATATCTCCTGCTTTTTGATATCGGATCTCATTTACCCAACCAAAACGCATATGATATTTACGAATATCATCCTGAATCTTTTCAGTTTTATTTGCAAGAGTCTGATTGAGATATTTCACTTTATTCAAACCTGTTTTTGTCAGAAAATAAACATCTCCTTTGCTATCACTTGTAATATCAATAACATAATTCGTATCCAACCAACGTTTTCCGGCAAAATATCTAAATCCATCTGATTCTTTTAAGTATCCTCCATTATCAGATCCAAACCATAGTTGATTGCCTACTTGCTTGATATCTGTGATTACCGGAACCGGCAAATTATTATTCTTTTGCTGAATTATCTTACCACTATTACCATCGATAGCATAATAACCATCGATAGTACCCACAAATATTTTTTTAGTATCAAATGTTATAGATGTTAGATTCTTCCCTTTGTGAATCTCTTTCCATTTACCACCATTCAATCTGTATATGGCTTGGTTCGTTAAATAATAAAATTGCTTATTGAACACATATGCATCTATCAATTTTCCTGCTGGCAAATTATGATCAGACAACTTCTTGGTACGCTGAAATAAGGTAGCTTTATTATTTCCCAACAATAAAACCTTATCATCTGCATTTACTAAAATTCTATTGTATTCGTTCTTGGGAATATACTTATAGATCGTTCCAGCATGTGCATTGGTTAAAAATTCATCTCCATATAAATAATACAGATACCCGGTACTTTCCTGAATTGAAATATCTACCGGATTTTTTGTTGCCAACAATCTATAAAACATATCTTTTGAAAGTTCACTTTCATAATAATCACGAAACAATCCCTTATCGGTCAAAACATATACAATATCGTTATAATCAACTACTACTTTTTTAAATTTGGCCGCTCTTAATTCATCAGATAAAGTGTATTTTATGGATGTTGCCTGTTTAAATGGTTCATCTTTGATTTGAGCGAAAAAATTGCTTGAATAAATACTGATCAACAAAAAGAAATATATGTTTGTTTTCATATAGTGATTTTTTAGAATAAAATATAACTTGATTTTTTTACAAAAATAGGACAAGAAGAAATAAGAAACTTCTTGTATTTTGTTATATACCTGTTAATTCTTAACTCAAACGCACAATTGTAAACTTTGGGTTTTAAAAGCTTTGAAAACTAAATTATTAACAAAAAAATAGATAAAGTTTCATTTCTTCTATATAAGATTCTATTTGATCTTAGCACTGATGTAAACCGGGAAATGATCTGAAGGATATTTCATTTTTTTGACATTGGCGATTACACCATATTTTTCTACGGTAATATTTTTCTGACTCACAAAAATATAATCAATTCTTCGATTTCTTACCTCACACACCTTAAACCCATTAAATGTCTCATCCGGGCCAAAAGGAAGTTGTTTACTAACTAATTTTGAATCGTTTAAGTTTTTTGCAATAAATTTTATCGGTGATTCTTCCGGAGTCAGGTTAAAATCTCCCATCAAAAAAACCGATAAATTTTCTTTATTGATCTCCTTGATCTTTTTAATGATCAACTCCGCTGATTTTTGTCTTGCCTCTACTCCTTTATGATCAAAATGAGTATTGAAAACCCAGAATTTTTTACCAGAATTTTTATCTTGTAAAAGAATATAAGTGCAAATTCTATTGAGTGAAGCATCCCAACCTCTGGATGGTTTATCTGGTATATCTGAAAGCCAGAAAGTTCCACTTTTCAAATCCTTAAATTTATTCACATTATAAAACACGGCAGAATATTCTCCCTTACCTTTTTCCTTCACATCGGCTCTGGCAACGCCAACATATTTATATGATTTCAGATTTTCATCAATATAATGGATCTGATGCTCTAAACCTTCCTGTGTTCCCATTACATCTGGTTGATAAAATAGTATCTGGCTAAGCAATACTTCTTTTCTATTTGGCCAGGAATTTTCACCATCCTTTGGATTATCATAACGAATATTATAGGTCATTAAATTGATATGCTGACCGTAAGACATTGTAAAAAATAATAAGGCAATTAAAGTTAGTTGTTTCATAATTATAAATTGTAAAGACCTATTTCTTGGTTACAAAATGAAAAAGTCAATTGATTGTATACAATATCTATGCAGATATATTTTGTATACAATCAATCGGCAATAATTTATTTTAAAAGTTTCATGATCTGCACACTAACTTTCTCAGGAGTAAATCCTAATTTTTCGTCTAAAACCGTATACGGAGCAGAATATCCAAAAGAATTCAGTCCCCATACAGTTCCATTGTCACCAACCAAGCCTTCTAACGTTACAGAAAGTCCAGAAGTCAATCCAAATCTTTTAATACCTTCTGGAAGTAATTCCTGCTGATATTCTTTTGATTGACTTCTAAAAAGCCCTTCTGAAGGAACGGATAAAATTCTCACTTTTACTCCTTTTTTTTCAATAATTTTTGACGCTTCTACCAAAGTAGATACCTCGGAGCCACTGGCTAAAAGAATAACATCAGGAGTTTCACTAGAATCTCTTACAATATATGCTCCTTTGTTGATCTGCAATGCTTCTTCAAATCGATCTCCTTCTGCAGGAATATCCTTGATATTTTGTCTTGATAAGATCAAAGCAGATGGAGAATTTGTATTTTCCAAAGCAGCTTTCCATGCTGTAGAAGTTTCCAATGCATCAGCCGGACGAAGCACCAACATAGAATTTTCTCCGCTGTGATTCTTTAATTTCTCCATCAATCTTATTTGTGCTTCTTGCTCAACCGGTTGATGTGTCGGCCCGTCTTCTCCTACTCTAAACGCATCATGCGTCCACACATATTTTACCGGTAATTCCATTAAAGCAGCCATCCTTACTGCAGGTTTCATATAATCTGAAAATACAAAGAAGGTTCCACAAACAGGAATTACCCCACCGTGCAATGCCATTCCGTTCATGATCACGGCCATGGTCAATTCTGAAACTCCTGCCTGAAAAAATGCACCTGAAAAATCTCCTTTTTGAAATGCAGTAGTTTTTTTCAAGAAGCCATCTGTTTTATCAGAGTTAGACAAATCTGCAGAAGCAACAATCATATTCTCAATTTTTTCTGCATAAACAGATAAAACAGCAGAAGAAGCCCCACGGGTTGCAGTATTTTGATTCTGTTTGATCATAGAATAATCAATTTCAGGAATACTACCATTTAAGAACTCATCTAGTTTCTTATCTAATTCAGGATTTTCTTTCGACCATTTACTCTTCATATCCTTATGTTCCGATGCCCATTTTAAAAGCTCACCTTTACGTTTTTTATATAAGTCAGTAACATCATCAAAGATCCGGAACGGATCTTCAGGGTCTCCACCTAAATTCGCAATGGTACCTGCATAATCACCACCAGCAGCTGAAAGTGGCATTCCATGCGTTGACACTTGATCTTCAAAGTTTGCTCCATCAGAGTTTACACTTCCTTTACCCATAATGGTTTTCCCAATAATAAGGGTTGGCCTTTCAGCTTCTTCATTTGCAGATTTTAGTGCATTTCTAATCTCAGCAGCATCATTGCCATTGATTGTAATTACATTCCATCCCCAGGCTTGGTATTTTTTCTCAACATCTTCCTGATCTACCTCCTCTACTTTTGTAGATAATTGAATATTATTAGAATCATAGAACATGATCAAATTACTCAATCCTAAATGTCCGGCAATTCTTCCTCCTCCCTGTGAGATCTCTTCCTGAATTCCACCATCAGAAATAAAAGTATAGGTTTTATGTGCCATCCATTCTCCAAAACGTTCTACCAAGAATCGTTCGGTCATCGCAGCTCCAATAGCAAGTACATGCCCTTGCCCTAGTGGTCCTGATGTATTTTCAACACCTCTTTGAACATCTAATTCAGGATGACCCGGAGTTACACTATCCCACTGACGGAATTGTTTCAGATCTTCCATAGAAAACTTACCAGTTAAACTTAAAACAGAATATAGCATAGGCGACATATGTCCCGGATCTAAAAAGAAACGATCCCTAAATGGATAATCCATTTGATTTGGGTCGTATTTTAAGAACTCAGAATATAGAATATTAATAAAATCTGCACCTCCCATTGCTCCACCCGGATGACCAGATTTTGCCTTTTCAACAACCGAGGCTGCTAAAATTCTAATATTGTCTGCTGCCTTGTCAGTTACTGTTTTCATATTTATCAAAGTATTTAATGTTTAATAATTTATCCATTGCAAAAATAGTTAAAATTATGCATATTTTAGTAGGTCATTCTCTGGTTTTTGAACATAATTTACTTCACTTTAAAAGTTTCTTTTAACAAAATATTCTTTAAAGAATTTCTTACTAACACTTTAAATTTACTCTCTTCAACTACCCAAAATTTAGATTTTACATCCAAAAATGCCAAGGCTGATTTATCAATTTTTGAGAAAACAAATATGGATACTAAAAAAAGTAATAAAAACACAATAGTCATCTTGAATATGTTAAAATGAATTAGAAACTATTATTCCGAAGTCATACTTTTAAATTGATAAGTATCTAAATTCACATTATACAGCCAACTACCGCCAGCTTGCATAATCATCATTACCAATTTATTTTTACCTTTCTTCAATTGAATCGGAACGGAGAATTCATTGTATTTAAATGCATTCATATCTTTAAATTCATAGATCAAATTTTCATTCAACCAGATAAATGCCGCATCATTATGACCGAATCTTAATGTAGTTTGTAAGTCTTTTTCACAAATAATATCAGTAGTTACAAATGCGTGACAATTTTCTTTAGGTTTTAATTGTGCGTCTAACCTCACAACCCCATCATCTAATACCACTGCTTTTTTCCATTTCATATTCTTATTGCCAATTGGATACATATTTTTTCCTTTTTCTTCCATAAAACCTGGAAAGGATTGAGATATCAAAAATTCTTTGACTTTTATCGGAATTTTAATCAAGGAAGTTTTTCCAATACCAATTTTAGTTTCCCTTTTAAATTTCAGAGTAAACGTATGTTGCCCTTTTGAAAGAAGCGGAAGATAAAATTCTTGTTCAGCAGGAATTGATATTTTGATGTTTCGAAAACAATTGATCTCACCAACAAAATTGTTATCAATCCAAACCTGAGCATTTCCGTAGGCATCATTCATCACTTTTTGGATACATAAGGTGTAATCAAAGTATTCATCAACATCGAAAGTATAACTAATACTACCTCCTCCACTTCCATATTCAAGAAAATTACCAGGATAGGACATATTCGCAACATCCTTTAGCTCTATCGCGCGAATAGTTACATTCTTATTCTTTTCATTTCGTAATTCAATTTCTTTTTCACTTGTTAAAAGAGATTCATTTTCCCACGCTAACACTTGTTCATCTTTTAAAAGTTGCGTTTTTAATTCATTATAATTTATTTCTTGAACTGTTGATTTTTTATTTATAGCTTGAACTGCGGCGGCAGCAGCAGACTGTGCCAACACCATAAAAACAGGCTCCATACGGATAGAGCCAAAGGCAATATGTGATGAAGAAAGACATACAGGAACCAATAGATTAGAGCATTCTTCTACCTTTGGAACAATAGACTTATAAGATATGGGGTAGGGTGGAAAACCTCCTACTTCAATGTTTCCTTCATTTCTTACCTTTCCGTTTTCATCTACATATCTTTGCACATTGTGTGAATCCATAGTATATGCCGCTAAACCAACGGGGTCAACTGCTGTAACCATGCTTTCACAATCATGTTGGGTCATTACATAATCTGAGATCATTCGGCGTGCTTCTCTAATATACAATTGATGTGACCAATTATCGTTGTCTGTAAATTCGTCTTTTGGCAATCCCCACTGGTTCACTTCGTCTTGTACTTTTTTTGAAATTCTAGAATCATTAGCTAAAAACCACATTAAACCTTTTTGATAATTTTCATGCTCTTTGATAATATTTTCACGTGTTTGGTAATCGCCATTAGGATACTCATAATTCATTCCGATATTATCGGTTGCAAAAGCTCCCTTGTTATTAGTATCCGTTTTACCATTTGGCATTGGTGTTGATAATTGTAACACATCAAACACTCCTGTATTCAAATAACGCAGTAATATTTCGTAACGCATCGGATTGTAATCTTCTGGCTTAGGAAAAGGAACTCTATTTTCAGGCACATTTGTCATACACATTCTAAAACAATAGGCTTGAATACGATGATCTCCTTCACCTTCCATACCTGGTCCTCCATCATCTAAAATGCTTGGAAGTAAACTGCTTTCCGGTTTACCGGGAATTACATACGCATCTATCGGGTTTTTAAACTGGTGATTTTTCGAATTTGCTACTTGTACACCATTATATGTTTCACCATAAGTTTTATTTGCCTCACGACCAAAGGTATAACTCACTCCAGAAACCGCCATCAGATCCCCTTCATAGGTGGCATCTATAAACATTTTTCCTTTGATGGTTAAACCAGATTCCATGGTGATTTGATTGATTTTGGCATCCGTCTTTTTTACACCTTTCTTTAAATCTAACCTTTCGTTATAAATTACCTGAATATCATATTCTTGCAGCATCTCTTTAAAAATGGTTTCTGCAACATGAGGTTCGAAGGTCCACATCGTTTCATTTTTATCTGAATCTGGATGGTAATACTGCTGAATACGCTTGTAAAAATCTCTGGAAAGTCCTCCGATAGCTCCTTTATTTCCAATATCTGTTGCTCCCAATCCACCAGAAGTGAGTCCACCAAGATGTTTTCCTTGCTCAATGATAATAGGGTTTTTTCCTAATTTTGCTGTTTCAATTGCTGCAATAACACCTGCAGATGTACCTCCATAAATAACAACATCATAGTTTTTATCTAATGCTGTTTTTTTTGAACAAGATTGAAAAATCATTATATTAAAAACTAGAATAAGTTTAAGTGAATTTATTATTAATCGACTTGTATTCATTTTTTATCTTTTAATTTCTTTGAATAATAATATCTTCAAATATAATTATTAAATTGATTGAACATTTCTTAAAGTCTGCCAAATACTAATAATAAATTGATCTATAAACCAAGAAGAAATCTGTTAAAATAGTAGAGAATGAGTACAATATTTATAAAATACTCAGAACCTAAGTTCAAGGGCAGGGCAAACGCATTAAACTTTCATTAGATTGAGTACTTTAATGAGATAATGATTGTCCCATCCCGCTTTAAGTCTACGGCTTTTGACTCCAACTTTACTTGACTTTTCATTTTTTAATAGATTCAAGGCTATTTTGTTTAGAATTGAAAAATTTTGTGCAGCGTTTCCAATTCTTTTTCGAGAAGCATCTTCTGAAAAGGCAACATCCAATGTCCAATGAAGTTTGTTTTCGATTGTCCAATGCGAACGGACGGCATTTTGAAAATCTTCTGGTTTTGCAAGTAAACTAGATATGTAATATCGTGTAGCTTTTTCTGTGAGTTTATCAGAGTTTTTGAACTCACGAATACTTTCTATTTTTATAATAGTTGTTAAGTTCTTCCATCTACAAGAGCTTTCTATGAATTTAAAATCTGTAATAATACTACATGTCCTAGTCTCAATTCTACCATGATCTAGTTCTTCACTTAGATGAGATTGTATTTGTTTTCCAAATCTAAATTCATCTTGAATATCTAGATATAACTGCTCTTGATTTGCTTTTACAGCCAAAATATAATCGGCCTGTTTTTTAATTATTTTTTCTGCTATAGCTGTTTGACACCCCATAGCATCAATGGTTACAATTGTATCTTTTATTGACAGAACTTCTAATAATTTTGGTATTGCGGTAATTTCATTCGATTTTTCAAAGACTTTCACTTGACCTAAAACCAGATTATTATCATTAGCCCAAGCACTAACCATATGAACGGGAGATTTTTTTCCATTGGACTTAGCTCCTTTAATAGTTTTACCATCTATAGCAATAACTTCTTTAGGATTGAGTTGTGCTAAAATACTAACCCATTCAATAAAACAACTCTCAAATTTGTTGCTATCAATATTAGAGAATACTCGATTAAACGTGTCGTGAGATGGTATTCCATTTGGTAAATCTAGGAATGAACGCAGGAAATCTTCTTTTGAATAAGCATAGTCTTCCATTTCATTCCATGATTCTGCGCCACAAATCACAGAAATTATGCCAATAAGAAGGATGCTTTCTAAATCATAAAGTTGCTTGTGGGTGCGTCTAAAGTCGGGTATTTGACCAAATATGGTCTTTAATTTATTAGTACTATTCATAATGTGTAAAATATTGATTATCAATATAATATACAAAATAATATTATGAAAAACTAATGATAACTGATTAAATATCAACCAATTAAATTAATATTTAAGTGGAAATTTTAAATGTTTTTAATGCGTTTGCCCTGTGGTTTATTAAGATTTATATAACAAAAAAGACTGCTATGAAATTTTACTCTCGATAGCAGTCCAAAAAAAAGGGATCTTCAATAATCTGGAAAACAGACTATTTAATTTGTTTCATTA
>JAUVCP010000220.1 GCA_030590765.1 Flavobacteriaceae bacterium
CTAAAAATAAAATGACACTTACTGAGCTTTCAGATAGAGTAGGTATCACTATTGCTAATTTATCAATTTTAAAAAGTGGAAAGGCAAAAGCCATTCGATTTTCTACTTTAGAGCTTATATGCAATGAATTAAATTGCCAGCCTTCTGATCTTTTTGAATATCAATCGGTTAAAAAAAAAGATTTGTAATTCTCCTTCAATACGTGATCTTATTAAAACCACATTAAAACATTGAAAAACAATAAATATATATTGAAAAACAAAAATTTATTTTGCCGAATTAATGACTAATTTTATTTATATGAAACGATATTGTTTTATTATAGTAATGGCTTTAGTAGTTATAAATACACAGCTAATAACAGCCCAGGATCAATATGAAAATCAAGAAATTGAGGCAACAATTGATGTTGTAAACTCAGTTCTTAGTGTAAAGAATCAAATTTCTTTACCAAAGTATTTGTTTAGTAAAAATGCTAAAAGCATTGAATTTTATCTGAATAAAAATTTAAGTATCAAAAAAATTGAAGGTGGTCAAATTGAAAATTTGGTAAATGAAGATACTTTAAACAATCTGTATGTAAATAAATATAGATTGGTATTTAAAGAACCGAACAATTACAATTTTACAATTCAGTATAGTGGTATTGTAAAAGATGATATTAAAGATTCTGCTACAGAATATGCCCGAGGATTTAGCGAGACAAAAGGAGTGATTTCTCAAAAAGGAATTTATATGGCAAACTCCACCTATTGGCTGCCAACTTTTAATAAAAACTTACTTTCAACATTTAATTTAATTGTTAATATAAATAAAGACTGGTCTATTGTGTCTCAAGGAGATCGTACAAAAAATGAGGTTGATGGTGATAAGAAAATGATTACTTATCACTCACCTGAGCCAATGGATGAAGTTTATTTGATAGGTGCAAAATGGACAGAATATTCCAAGAAATTAGGAGATGTTGAAGTTCAGGCATTTTTAAGAACACCAGATCAAGAATTAGCCGATAGATATTTGAATGTAACCAGTGGTTATTTACAAATGTACAATACCTTAATTGGAGACTATCCTTATACAAAATTTGCATTGGTTGAAAATTTTTGGGAAACAGGATACGGTATGCCTTCATTTACCCTTTTAGGAGAAAAGGTAATTCGTTTTCCATGGATTCTTTTTTCTTCCTATCCACATGAATTACTGCACAATTATTGGGGGAATAGTGTGTTTGTAAATTATGATAAAGGAAACTGGTGTGAAGGTATTACTGTTTATATGGCTGATCATTTAATGCAAGAGCAAAGAGGTAGTGGAGCTACTTATCGTAGAAATACTTTACAAAAATTTACAGATTATGTCAATGCAGAAAATGATTTCCCTATCAATCAATTTTTAAACAGAAACAATTCTGCTGAAGAAGCAATTGGATATGGAAAAGTTTTGATGGTAAATAATATGCTGCGTTATGAACTTGGTGATGAGATTTTTATAAAAGCATATCAAAAATTTTATGCAGACAATAAATTCAAGAAAGTTTCATTTCCTGAAATTCAAAAGAGTTTTGAAGAAGTATCTGGCAAGGATTTGTCGGCATTTTTTAAACAATGGATAGATAGAAAAGGTGCTCCAGCACTTTCAATATCCAATGTGAGTTCAAATGGTAATAAACTGCATTTTACGCTGAAACAAATACAAAATGAGGGTGTTTTTAAGGTAAATATTCCAGTTGCTATTTATACAGAAGGTAATAATGAAGTGGTTTGGAAGTCTGTTGCCATGACTAAAAAAGAGCAAAAATATACTTTTGATCTGGCTCAAAAACCATTGAGAGTTAAAGTTGATCCTCAATTTAATATAATGCGAAGATTAGATCGTAAAGAAGTTCCTTCTTCTTTATCTCAGGTTTTTGGTGAAACGAAATCAACCATTATTGTACCGGCAAACAGTAAAAGTAAAGAGGCATATCAAAAAATGGCTGAAATCTGGAAAGCTACACAAGAATCTCAAGGAAAATCGGTGGCAATTATAAATGATATTGACATTAAAAACATTCCAGTTGATCAATCAGGTTGGGTTTTAGGATATGAGAATAATTTTTATGGTAAAGAATTAAAAACCATTTATAAAGATAGTTTCAATGCATCAAATACTGAAATGATTAGTAATCTTGAAAGTTCTGGAGCATTAGTTTATGCCATTCCAAATACAAATAATATTGCACAATCAGTTGGTTTTGTAGGCGCAAATTCTGATGCTGCAATTGCCGCTTTGACAAGCAAATTATTACATTATGGAAAATATGGATATTTAGGTTTTGAAGGTGATGGAGCTAAAAATGTAATGAAAGGATCATTACCTGCATTAGATTCACCTTTAAGTGTAAAAATTAATGATGGTGAAGTTACGGCAAAACTAATTCCGCGAAAAGCGCTTTACCAATCAAAAAGAGGATCAGGAAGACCACAACATTAATCAAAATAGAAAGACAAACTCCCTATAAATTTTTATATGGAGGTTATGTATATTTACGCTGTGAAAATTCAAGCCGTTTGGGTTAACAAAAAATAAACTATTAATAAAAAACCATAAAATGAAAAAATTAAGCTTAACAATTATAGTACTAATCGCTTTTGTTAGTTTGACAATTGCACAAGGAAGACCAGCATATGAATTGTATAACAACAAAGGAAAACTGGCAAAATATGATAAGATGATCAAAGATCTGGCAAAAGCAGATATGGTATTTTTTGGCGAAAGTCATACAAATCCAATTTCGCATTGGATGCAAATTGAAATGGCAAAAAGTTTTTATGAAATTAAAGGTGATAAATTAGTTTTTGGTGCCGAAATGTTCGAAAGCCCTAACCAGTTGGTATTAAATGAGTATTTGGCAGGATTTTATCCTGAAAAGAAAATGTTGCCAGAAATAACACAATTATGGAATAATTATCAAACCGACTATAAACCATTGGTTGAATTTGCTAAAGAAAATAAATTACGTTTTGTTGCTTCAAATATACCACGTAGATACGCATCTATGATCAATAAAGGAGGTATTGAAGTTTTAGAAAAATTGAGTCCGGAGGCAAAAGCTTGGATTGGTCCAGATTTAGTAAAATATTTTGACCCTGCAGTTTATGCAGACATGAAAGATATGATGGGAGGTCATGTGCCACCAAATATGTTAAATATCCAAACTGCACAAGCAGCTAAAGATGCTACCATGGCACATTTCTCTGTTAAGAATTTTAATAAAGGTGAATTATATTTCCATTTAGATGGTTCTTATCATTCTAACAATAAAAGAGGAATTATATGGTGGGTTAATAAAATTCAACCAGGGTTTAATATCAAATCAATTACAACTGTTACAAGATCTACTTGGGATGAAATGACAAAAGAAGAAAAAAAATCTATTGCAGAATATATTATTGTTGTAGCTGATAATATGACTCAAACCAAAAGATAGTTTAAAGAAACTGCAAGAAATATCTGAGCTCTTGACACCGGGCTGAATTGCCAACGAGTATGTTTGTTAAACTATGATTTTTCCTGCCTGTATTGAATGGTACGTTTAGGCGGGTTATTTCGTTTTGGAGTTTATACTGAGTAAGGTCGAAGAATCACTAAAAAAATGAACAAATAAAAATGAGATTTACAATACTGTAGTATTCTGCTATCTTTATAGAAACCTTGTTTAATTCAGAACTGATTATCTGTTCCTATATTTTAAAGTCACACATTGTTTAAGCCTTTCCTAAATCAACTTCTTTTAGCACTGTGTATAGCACTAAATATTTATAAAATAAAAATATTTTGATTTAAATTTCATTAACTTCGCACGACTAAAAACTATCTAAAAAACAATAATGAAAAAAATAGTTAATCTGCTATTTTCCACACGTTTAACGGCTATATTATTTGTAATATTTGCCTCTTCTATGGGAATTGCAACTTTTATCGAAAATGATTATGGTACACAAACAGCCAAGGCTTTGGTATATAATGCATGGTGGTTTGAAGGAATCGTGCTTTTGTTTATGATCAATTTTATAGGAAATATTGAAAAATACCGACTTTTCAGGAAAGAAAAATTTTCCGTATTACTTTTTCATCTTGCTTTTGTGTTGATTATTTTTGGAGCAGCCATTACCCGCTATATTAGTTATGAGGGAATCATGCCAATTTACGAAGGGGAAACTACCGATATAATGTTATCTGATAAAGCTTATTTGAAATTACATATAGATGATAATAAGGAGCAGAAATCACCGGTTTACAAGCATTATTTGTTTGCTAAAGAACCTACCTCAACCAATAGTTTTATTGCAGCAACAGTAAATGTTTTGAATTTTATAAGAGGAGGAAATGATTTTACTATTCAAACAGAATTTAAAGACAAGCCCATTACTATTCATTATGTAAATTATATTCCGAATGCATATGAAAAATTTATGCAGGATAATTCGGGGGGTAAATATTTAAAAATAGTTGAATCTAGTGGAAGAGGTCGTCATGAACATTTTATCAAGGAGGGTGAAACACTAAATATGCATAACTCACTGGTTTCATTTGAAAATCCTACCGAAGGTGCTACAAATATATTCACTGAGAATGGAGAATTAAAAATAAATTCTCCAAATGAGGGCACTTATATGATCATGACAACTCAGGAAAAGATCCAGGTTGTAAAAGATTCTACACAGGTGTTTCATTTGCGATCATTATATCAATTGGGAAATTTGCAGTTTGTTATCCCAGAAGCTCCCGTTGCTGGTAAAATGGAAATGGTTTCAGGAAAAAAGGAAGAGCATCCAAGAGATCTGTTGGAAGTTGAAGTTGTTACAGAGAATAGTAAGCAAAATATTACCCTTTACGGAAATAGTTTAAATACCGAATCACCAGTAATATTTTCACAAGATGGTTTAAATTTTAGATTGAGTTACGGTTCTAAACAAATAAAATTACCTTTTTCTATCAAATTACGTGATTTTCAACTGGAAAGATATCCTGGTTCTAT
>JAUVCP010000104.1 GCA_030590765.1 Flavobacteriaceae bacterium
GGTAATATTTTTGAAATATCATGATATATCAAAAATATTATACAAAAAAGATTGCTTTTAATTTGAATTCCCAATGGGTTTGATGAATTTTACCATATCCTTGTCAAGTTTCATCAAACTATCCCGTTAGTCCTTCAGAAATTCACCTTCGAATATGTGAAAAATTCATCTAAACTGTGAAAAAATATTAAGTCGAACTCAGGTTTATAGTAGCACTTTTTTTATCAGCACTTTTGAATTTTTTAGCCGAACCTTTAAATAATAGATTCCTTTGGTATTAAATAAATTTTTTGGTAAAGCCAGCTCTCTTTGATTGCTTGTATAATTATTGATCTTTCTTCCCAAAACATCAAAAATACCCAATGAGGAAATTATGCTTTTATTTGTTGTTGATACCATTAACTGATCGGATGTTTTGGTTATGATTAATTTTTCATTTTTTGCTGATACATCTGTTAAATCATCATTTTTTAATATTGCATTATCAAATTGTAAAGAAAATCTATTCTGAAGTTTTGTGTTTTTTTGTATTTTAAATGCATAGGGTTCTTTGTTCAATAAATGGATCTTATTGAGTTCCTTATCCAGCAAGTAAATATCAAGTTCATTGAAAACCCCATCAGTCTGCGCTAGTTTAATTTTTAATTCAATTTCCTCATCAACAGCAGAAGTTACACCAAGAGGGATGATCTCATTTCCCTGAAAAGGGGGTAAACCTTGAATTGCCAGTTCATGGTCATCTGCAATGGAATAGAATGAGATATAATTATTCCCATCAAAGCGCTGTCCATCGAAATTTGATTCAAAAGAAGTGCTTGCACCATTTATGAAACCGATCAATATTTGACTAAAGGCACCTTCATTATTAAAAAGATTTAACCATATTTTATCTTTTTCCTTTGCTTTCTCTACCTTCAAAGGTGTGCTTTTGAAAAAGTTATTATTGTGAGATTTCATTCTCATGCTATTTTTAAATTTGATATTTCCTTCATTAAGTGCTTCCACAAAAAACCCTTGTCCACTTGAAATATAACCAGATGGTATTGAACCATTGGAGTATGCTGCAATTCCACCAGTACCTACCGTGTACATTGCATAGTCATCTGTACAATATTTTTGAGTACTATTGGCTGCTGTACTGTGTGTCCAAAAATAAATTGAGCCACTCAAAATTGTTTTATTATGTTGGTTGTTCAGTAGTGAATCTGCGATAATTGCTGAAGGGTAGGGGTTGCCAATGAAATTCCAGTCATCTTCATTATTGCTATTGTCACCACTCAACTGAACAGAAACATCAATCGCTCCATTGTTGATCTCACCACTAAAAATAACAGATTGAGTATTGATAAATGGGCTTGTAATTGGAGCCATTACTGTATAACCTTTTCCGATTAACATTAAATCGTTCGCTGACTGCCACGCATTTTCATCATCATCATTACTGTCATTATCAGCATCAATATAGTTTGGAGTTTCAAAAGTATAGAATGAATTTTGTGGTGAAGCAGAAAATACCTTAGATAAAGTTGCATTTTTTACAGGAGATGACCAATAAGTATAATCATAAGGTTTTATAATAGTAGTAGTTTTGTAAATATTTGTCGTCCCGTTATTGATTACCGTACCTGAATCATTGATCATAAATACCGAACCTTGATGTAATACTTCTAGTGCTCCATTTACAGTGAGGTCATTCTTGATAGAGATGTGATGCTCGCTGCCAACTTCTAATGTTGCATTTGCTGATATGGAGAGATTACATACCTCTAAATTGCTATTTGTCAATGTGCTATAGTTGTGGGCAATTACAACGCTTCTTCGCATGTCAGGCAAACCATTGTCCCATTTATTATCTGCATTATATGTAGTAGAACCAATATAATGCTCTCCAACTCTTATGTTTAAACCTTTTGATGCTGCATTTACATCTGAAATTTCAAATAAGATCCAGTCTTCTACATTAAAACCAGTAGAAGGTTTAGCATTTTCACATCCATATTTTCTTACAAAAGATCTGTTATTACCCCAATAACTGTTATTGCCAATAACATCTGTTTTATTGATCCAACAGGATTCATCATCTGTTGTAGAGATGATAATAATATCATTACCATCAAATGTGCAAATATTTGTCTTTATTTCATTTCCATCTATGGCATACTCTGGAGAGTTTACATTGAGACTGGCACTATATTTTAAGATTTCTCCCGGATTTAATTCTGGAATGATTTTTTTGACACTTGGCTTCCTGCCAATTGGATTACTGGCATCTTCATTTCTATAAAGAGCAAGATAAAATTCATCATTTTGTGTTGGAGAATTACTGATATTTGTTATTTCCAGCCATTTGTTATTTCCTTCACCTTCGTAGTATTGTGTGATCATCAACGGACTGGAAGTTGATCCGGTTCCTTCTCCTTTGATGATAAAATTAAAAGGATTCTCAGAGGCGTCATTGTTGCTAATACTTATCATTGCAGTTTTGATTCCCTTTGTGGAAGATTTGAAATTAATCTCAAATTGTATGCTGTCGTTTGGTGATATATTGGAAACCGAATTATCTGTGAAGGTAAAATCAGATGCATTTGTACCTAGGATCTTTATTTCATCAATATTTAAAATGTCATTACCTGTGTTTTTAATTGTAAATGATTTGGAAATCCCGTTTTCAAAAGAGGCTTCAATACTTCCAAAATAGGTGTTGTTATTTGAGTCAGGAATCAAACTACCATCAGAGATATTATTAGAATTCCCACTAACTTCAATTTCAGGAATAGTACCACTGCAATAGGATACATGAGATTGCAAATTGCTTAGATCTTCTAAACCATATGTGTCCCACTCATCTTCGTTATATTGGTTATTCGGACTTTGAACGTTACTTTTTCTACGTAAAGTGATGTTTTCAGCAAAATTAATATCCTCTCCAATAAACCCTATAATATCAATAATTTCTTCGTTTTTGCGAAGTGCAATCTTATCATTTCCATTAAAATCCATTACTGAACTTCCAGAAGAAATATCGGCATCAATACTTAAATTCTCTGTTATATCTTCAATTATAATAACACCATAAGCAGAGATTGCTCCGGTAAGAGAAATGGAACCTGTAGGATCTAAATTGGCGTTTGTGTATTTTATAAGGTCATACTCAGTAAGATCTATTTCCTGATTTGTTGGATTGTATATTTCAATATAGTTATTTCTATAGGTTGTTCCAGAAGAAGTTCCTTCAACATACTCAGAGATCATTAAATCAGTACAATAGGAAATCTGTGTACCTGTAAGTTTAACATTATCGATTCCTAAATAATCATCCTGTCCATTTTGTTTGATAGAAATGATCAATCGGATATGAGAAGAAGTATTAGGAATATGAATGGTTGCGGTTTCCCATCCATTGGTAGAGGAATTTGAATTACCTTCAAAAAGTATGATCTCTCCCTGACTTATTTCATTTAAGAAAACCTCAAATTTTATGTCATCACCATTATCCAGTTCAAAAGCATTGTAATCAAAACTTAAAATTACATTTCTAAATTCAGAGATGTCTAAACTGGAGAAATTTAATGATTCAAAACCATTTCCAGCACATGAACCATTGAGGTCTTGAACACCCCAAAATTGACTACCGTCACTTGGATCAATATTTTCAAGAAATTCGTTATAATTCCATGAATCTCCATCCAGAGAGCAGGGAGGCGTTGACAGTGTGAAATTCCAATTGTCACCACTGGTTTCAAAACTTTGGTGCGCAATGATTGTTTGTGCGAAAAATTGATTTGCAGAAAAGCTAAAAACTAAAAAAAAGACATACTTCAGCATAATAATACAGGATTAGTTTGGTTAATAATTTGCGAAGAGTACTTTTGCTATCTCTTTTATACCATGAAAAACAAAAGGTTAACATATACGGTGGAAGAATCGCAAAAAAAGTTAGAAAATTATTGTGCCTATCAGGATCGTTGTCATAAGGAGGTAGAAAAAAAACTTTATGAAATGCATATGATTCCAGAAGCTAAAGAGTTGATATTATTACACTTGATGGAGCATAATTTTTTAAATGAAGAACGATTTTCTAAAAATTTTGCTCGCGGAAAATTCAGAATAAAAAAATGGGGTAAACGGCGAATCATTCGTGAATTAAAATTCAAAGATATTTCTGAATACAATATCAAAAAAGGATTACAGGAAATAGATTCCGATGAATATTTAGAAACTTTAAAAGAAATTGCATTAAAGAAAAGAGATTCAATTTCAGAAAAGAATGTGTTTAAAAAAAGTCAAAAAATAACGAACTTTTTATTGTATCGAGGTTTTGAAAATGATTTGATTTATAAGGTTGTTAAAGAAATTGTAGGTCTGAAAAATTAAAATTAAAGAGTCAAGGCATGAATACTTTTTAGTATATTTGTTCGCTTTAAACAAGAATAGATATGAGTCTGCAAAAACAAGTAATGGAGCAAATGAAAACAGCGATGAAATCGAAAGATAAAGTTGCTTTAGAATCATTGAGAGCTCTAAAAGCGGCTTTTTTATTAGCTAATACCAGTGGAAGTGCTGTGGAAATAAGCAAGGAGGAAGAGATTAAAATTGTTCAAAAGTTGGTAAAACAAAGAAAGGATAGTGCAGCCATTTTTGATGAACAAGGTAGAACTGATCTGTCAGAACCAGAAAAAGCACAAGCCAAAATTTTAGAACAGTTTTTGCCCAAGCAGATGAGTGAGGAAGAATTAAAAGGAGTTATTGCTGAGATAGTTTCAAAAACCGGAGCAAGTTCAATGAAAGATATGGGTAAGGTGATGGGAATGGCATCTAAACAACTTGCAGGAAAAGCAGATGGAAAAGCTATTTCAATGGCAGTTAAGGAATTGTTGAGTTAAGCCACTAAACTCCAGAAGAAGGCTTTAGATTTGATTTGAATAGATTTAACAAGATAAGCTCAGAGAGTAGAGAAGTTTCCCTTAGAGAGTTATTAAATAGTAAATCGACTCTCCTGGGTCTAACGAATCTAGGAGGCCTTAACAATTTTAAATATAATTGTATCAAGAGTTGAAGCAAGAAAAAGAGAAAAGTATTTAAAATCCGGAAATGGTAGAAAGTATTTGAGAGTAATAATTAATAAGGCCCCGTGGCGCAACTGAATAGCGCATCAGACCTGCCACGCCGGCAGGCGGGTTTCGGCTCTGAGGGTTACAAGTTTGAATAAAAATAAATGCATTTTGTATATGTTTTATATAGTTTAAAATTTGATAGAACTTATACAGGAATGACCACAGAGATTGAAAGAAGAATAAAAGAACATAATAATAAACAAAATAGATCAACAAAAGCGTATACTCCATGGATTTTAATTCACAAAGAGGGATTTATATCAAGAGTTGAAGCAAGAAAAAGAGAAAAGTATTTAAAGTCAGGAAATGGCAGAGAATATTTGAAAATAATAATTAGTAAAAAGGCCCCGTGGCGCAACTGAATAGCGCATCAGATTTCGGCTCTGAGGGTTACAGGTTTGAATCCTGTCGGGGTCACTTAAATAAGTCGCAAATAACTAAAAAACAGTTATTTGCTATTTTTTTGTGGCAACTATTGTGGCAACAATATATATATATAAACCTATCTCATTCTAGTCTTATTTACTCTTTATTCTTATAAAATGTAGACAGAAAAGCATAAATAGAATAAATAACCTTTTTTAGGCAGTAAAGAAATGTAACGTAATTCTCTCTCTTCTATTTTATATAAGTGATTAAAAAATTTAAGACTATAGGATTAAAATTGATAGGATATAATAGTTAAAAATCTTTCAAATTGTCATTGAAAAAATTCTTGTTTCGGGTTTGTTTTCTATCAATCGTAAATCAAAAGCCATACAAATATTACGTACGAACATTCTTCCTTCTTCTTTTACAACAATCTTATTATCATAAACATCAATTAAACCATCATCAATAATTTCTTGTAAACGATTTAAAATTCCATTTTTTTCTTGGCTATTTAAACCAACACTCCATTCTGTTTCTAAATTACACATTAAATTTAAAATGTGTTTTCTAATAATTAAATCTTTATCTGTTAATAAATGGCCTCTAAAAACAGGTAATATTCCATTATTTACTTTTTCTGTATAAGCCTCAATTGTTTTTTCATTTTGCGAAAATGCATACCAAGAATCGCTAATTGATGACATTCCCAAACCAATCATTAGCTGAGTCTTACCCGCAGTATATCCCATAAAATTACGATGTAACTTTTTGTTTTTCATTGATTTATATAATGAATCTGATGATAAAGCAAAATGATCCATACCTATTTCTATATAACCGGCATCAAAAAACAATTGTTTTCCTAATTCGTATAAATATCGTTTTTCATTTTCTTTAGGCAAATCCTTATCATCAAAACCACGTTGTCCCACTCCTTTTATCCAAGGCACATGCGCATAACTATAATGAGCAATTCTGTCAGGTTTTAGTTCAATAGTTTTTTTTATGGTATTTCTAATACTATCTTCTGTTTGAAATGGAAGTCCAAAAATTAAATCGTGACTAATAGATTCATAGCCTATCTTTTTTGATTGCTCATGAACTTTTTTTACCTGCTCGAAACTTTGTACTCTATGAATTGCTTTTTGAACTATAGGATCATAATCTTGAATACCAAAACTATTTCTTCGAGAACCTAAATCGTATAATGTTTGTAATTGTTCTTCTGAAGTATGATTTGGATGACCTTCATAACTAAATTCAAAATCGGTAAACTTATCAGCTCTTTTAAAAATCCCTTCAATTAGTTGCCGTAAATTATCTGAAGAAAAAAATGTTGGTGTACCACCACCTAAATGAATTTCTTTAATTTTTGGGCGAGCAATTAACATATCACAATACAACTCCCATTCTTTTAGAACGGTTTCAATATACGGCTCTTCAACATCATGACGCTTAGTGATTTTTTTGTGACAGGCACAAAATGTACATAAACTTTCACAAAATGGAAGATGAATGTATAAACTTACACCCTCAGAATCATTAGTTTCATTAAAAGTTTTTATGGTTGATTTTTTCCAATCTTCTAATGCAATTCCTTCTTTATCCCAAAACGGAACTGTTGGGTAACTTGTGTATCTCGGACCAGGAATATTATATTTTTGAATTAAGTTTGTGCTCATAATTTAAAGTATTTTCACAAATTTTTCCATATCAATTGGTTTGGCTTCCATAAAAGGTGTGTAACTTTTAAATTGAGTT
>JAUVCP010000392.1 GCA_030590765.1 Flavobacteriaceae bacterium
TGGAGATCTGTTGTTGCTATGGAATAATAATTATGAAAAAGGGAGAGATGGCGGAAAACGGACTCCTTTTAGTTTGGCTATTTCAAAAAATGAAGGCAGAACCTGGGAGAAAATTAAAACAGTGGAAAGTGATCCTGCAGGCTGGTATTGTTATACGGCAATTGGTTTTACGAAAGATCATATTCTATTGGCACATTGTGCCGGAGATACGAAAACAAACAACGGTTTGTCAACTACTCAGATTACACGATTAAGCCTTGACTGGATCTATAAGGAAGCAACTGCTGATCCAACAGTAATATTAAAAGGAGAGCAAATTGTATTGAATAGTGAAGATAAAAATGCTCAAATTCGTTATACATTAGATGGAAGTCTTCCTTCAGAGGATACCAGTTTGATCTATCGCGAACCAATAGTTATAAATAGCTTAATTCCTTTATATATGCAGGCATTTCATATTGATAAAACTCCTAGTAAGATCGTATATAAACAGGTAGGTAGTCATATTTTTCAATCGGCACAAGAAGTTACATTTAACTTAAAACAAGGATTACATTTCAATTATTTTGAAGGTAGTTTTGATCAAACGAGTGAAATTGATTCTTCAAAAATCATAAAATCCGGTGTTATCTTTCAATTCTCAATATTAGAGAGTAAAATTCTTCAAAATTTTGCTTTTGTTTTTGATGGGTACATAAAAATCAATGAAGATGGATTGTATACTTTTTATATAGAATCCAATGATGGAAGTGTATTGATTTTAAATGATCATAAATTAATTGACAATGATGGAGCTCATGGTGTTTATGCAAAAAGTGCTTCTACATCTTTAAGAAAGGGGTTGCATAAAATAAAAGTTAAATATTTTCAAAAGGGAGGAGGAAAAGCCTTAAAAGTATTATGGGAAGGATCTGAAATTAAAAAAGAGGAGATACCAGACTCAGTACTTTATCATAAAGAAAAATTGGTGGAAAAGTAAAATAAAATAGATAGTAATAATATAAAATTTATAGATGAAACAAATAGATTCAAACATTATATAATTCAATCTGGGTTATATAATTTTGTTGTGAATTATTGAATTTTAGATGATTGTATATAAAGCACAACCATCATTGTTTCTTAACAATAAAAAATTTAAAATGATAATTATCCGTTTTTGATCTTTATCAGATCTTTCATCACAGGATATAATTCAATTTTACTACCTTCAATTCCAAAAGCATCATGCAATTTTTTATAGATTTTGTATAGTTTATGATAAACCTTTACATTTTCAGGAATTGGATGATACACTTTTTCAGTTACCGTACAACTTTTATCCTGCAATTCATTGTAGGTTATTGTTTTACCTTTCTTTGAATAAGCAGCATAGGCTCCCATTAATGCAGAACCTAGTGCAACCGTTTCATCGATAGCTGCAATTTTCATAGGTTTATTGATCACATCCGCGTAGATCTGCATAAACAGAGTGTTTTTATGCGTAATTCCTCCACAATTAACAATATCATTGATTACAACTCCTTGACGCTCCATATCCTCTATGATAACTCTTGCGCCAAAAGCTGTACTCTCTATCAAAGCTCTGTAAATTTCAAAATCTTTTGTTTGTAAACTCTGACCAATAATAAGTCCAGACAACATTGGGTCTGACAAGATACTTCTGTTTCCGTTATTCCAGTCCAGTGCAATAAGTCCACTTGCACCAACTTTAATGCTTTCCGCTTCTTCTGTAAGTTCTTTATGAGAACGATTGTTCTTTAAAACATTTTTGATGTACCAGTCCAGGATATCACCAACGGCACTTTGTCCGCTTTCAATTCCAAAATAATTGGGCAAGACTGAACCTGTTGCCACACTGGCTACACCTTCAATATTAGAATTACTTTTGTCTAAATCACCTAAAACCAGATCACAGGTTGAAGTACCAATAATCTTTACCAAACTTCCATCTTTTATTCCCGATCCAACAGCACCAGCATGTGCATCAAGAATACCCATAGCAATTGGAATACCCTCTGGCATCCCAAATTCTTCCGCCCATTCTTTTGATAGTTTCCCGCTATTATACTCAATGGAATATGCTTTTTTAGGTAAGGTTTTTAATATTCTTATTAAATCGGGATGTAAAGCTTCTATAAATTCAGCATCAGGAAAACCACCCCATTCATCATTGTACAGCCCTTTGTGTCCGGCTGCACAAATATTTCTTTTTACTTCATCGGGATCTGTTATACCTGCTAAAACTGCAGGAATAAAATCACTTAATTCCAGCCAAGTGTTAGCTGAATCAAAAACTTCTTTATCAATATTTCTGCAATGTAAAATTTTAGCCCAAAACCATTCTGAGGAATAAGCACCTCCTATTTTGGTTAAATAAAGAGGTCTGATTTTTGTTATGATTTCCGTAATTTTATCTGCTTCTTTGTGCGATGTGTGATCTTTCCACATCCAAGAATATGCATTTAAATTATCCTTAAATTTGTTGAGTAAAGAAAGAGGCTTCATGTTTTTGGTGACTGGCAATGGTGTAGAGCCTGTTGCATCAACCCCAATTCCGGTAACGGAAGACATTGCAATACCAGCCTTTTTAT
>JAUVCP010000033.1 GCA_030590765.1 Flavobacteriaceae bacterium
AACTGTTTTGATCAGATTTCCTAGATCATGGCCGTATTGTTCAAATATGGCAAGTGCTATTTTATCTTTATTTAAGGCTCTTTTATAGAGCAATTCAAACTTCATTCCGTATTTTTCTTCAAAATAACTTTCTGAACAATAATACTCATAATCGTGTTCTCTGTATGGGAGGTATCCTATTTCTCCTGCTCCGCAATTTGTTCCTGAATACAAATGTCCATTGAAAATAATTCCGGCACCAACCCCTGCCTCAAGAATTAAACCAACAACATTATTATATTCTTTAGCAGACCCAAAGTATTTTTCGCCAATAGCAAAACAATTTGCATCATTGTTAATGTAAACTTTAACTCCAAATTGGCTTTCTAAAATATCCTTTAAATGTACTTCCTTCCATGATGGAATCTTTTGAACCATGTAAACAATACCTTTCTTAACATCTACCAAACTTGGTATGCCAATTCCAATTCCGGTTACATCATCGTTCATTACCTTAGCAATAGCTCTAATGACTTCGGTTAATATTTCTTCTTCATTGCCTCTACTGCTGATTTTTTTTGAAGAGAATTCTGTTAGTTTTCCTCCTTTTACTAAACCTGTTAAAAGTGAAGTCCCGCTTAAGGAAACGCCAATAATGGAATCATTTTTATTATAATTCATAATTGTATGTAAGTATTATTCCGTTCTGTCATAATATAATGAAGCGGCTCCTAGGATAGCAATATTTGGCGTATTTGTGAATTTCAATTCTAAATTGTTAACTGAATCGGAATAAGGAAATTTTTTAATTGTTTCCATCATTGATCTTTCAAAGAGTTCTTTTGATTTTGATACAGATCCACCAATAATTATATTTTTAGGATCTACTGAAAACATGATTGTTTTAATTGAATTGCCAATGTGTTTGCCAAATTCTTCAAAGGCCATTATGGCTTCTTTGTTTCCGTTTTTTGCTTTCTTGAAAAGATCTTCGCCATTTGAATTGTGAAAAGTTTTAAAAAACTTTCCACTACAATAATCTTCATAGATACTGTCTAAATATGGAATTGAGCCAAATTCACCCGATCCGCAATTTGCATCTTTTAATAAATGACCATCTGTGACAATACCGGCACCCATCCCTGTTCCTAAGGTGATACCCACAAAATTATCATCATCTTTTGCCACTCCAAATTTACCTTCCCCCAAGGCAAAACAATTTGCATCATTATCTAAAAAAACAGGTACATTATAGTGTTTTTCTAAAATACTTTTTAAATGAATCTTATCCCATGAAGGAATATTTTGAACATGATAAATGACGCCATTTTTTCTATCTACCAGACTAGGAACACCTATCCCAATGCCTTCAACGTTGTCTATAAAAACTTCATCAATGATCTCAATTATTTTATTGATAACATCTTCAGCTTTACTTGAGTCATTAGGAATCAGGTCATAGGCTTGTTTTATTATTTTACTTCCTTCTATAAGACCTGCCGCAACTTTTGTTCCTCCAAGATCAACACCAATTATTTTTTTATCTAATTCCATTTAAATATCTTTTTTCTTTGTTAGATCTATTGTTTTGTTGTTTATCAAAGGTTTTGCCCAAAATCCGATACTTAATATATATGCAAGCAGTATAAAATTGAAAAACATGCCAACTTTTAGTGATGTTAGATCACTTATAAAACCTATTAAAAGTTGTACAACAGCACCTCCCATAATTCCACTTACCAATATGCCGGCAAAGGCACCGTGGTGTTTGTTCATAGAATTTAAGGCCAATGAGAAAATAATTGGATACATAACAGATAAGAAGAAACCACTTGCCTGAAATGCATAAAGCGAAGTACTTGCAGGTCCTATTAGAGCAAATCCCAGACTAATTATTGCCAGTAAAGAGAATAGCTTTAAAACGAATTTACTGTCTAAAAATTTCAGTAGGATCAGACCTAAAATCCCTCCTATGGTCATTAATCCCCAAAAATTTGCAACTGCAACAGCGCCAATTGTTTCATAATCATATCCATGGTAGGTTTGTAAGAATTTCGACATCCAATAGGATATTCCTTGTTCTACGCCAACATAAGCAAAGATTCCGAAAAAGAATAATATTACCGTTTTGTTTTTAAAGAGTGCAAAATAGCTATCTTTTGTTCCAACTTTTTCATCTTCCTTTAGGTCGACCTTGGGAAATTTGATAAAAAAGATCAAAGCGATCATTATTAGGCTGAACAAAGCAAAGATCCAGTAAATTGATGTCCATGACATATCAGGCAATGTTACTCTTGATAAGAAGTTAATAACTGGATTTGTATTTTCAGGATCACCCATATTTGTTACCAGCCAAGAGTAAACCAACGGGCTGACAAATGAAGCTGCTCCAAAAATCAATTGTGCCATCACGGAGGTGAAAGCGTAGTTTTCTTTACCGCCGGATTCTCTTAAAAGTGGATTTATAACCACTTGTAAAATTGCCATTCCGGAGCCTATTGAAAATAGTGAAAAGAGGAATACTCCAAAAGATGGAATTCCAACAAATAATAAAGAGGCTGTAAACGCCAGAACAAATCCAAAAAGCATCATCTTTTTTTCACCATATTTTTCTGTCATGAACCCGGCTGGGATCGACATAACTCCATAAGCAATAAAAAAAGAAAAAGGTAAGAAACCTGCCATGGTTTCAGTTAGGTCATAACTTGATGAGACACTTGGGTTTAAAGCTCCAAGAATGTTTGTTAGGAAAGAAATAACAAAAAATGACAATAAGATCAGTGCAACTAAAATGTAATTTTTTTTCATTTTTTTTATTGATTTAGTATTGTTTGTAAATGTTTTTAATATTGTTTAACAGATGTCTTTGGAGTTTTAAAACTTATGATGATCCATAAATGCTTAAAAAGCACCCTATAACTACTGTTTACTATTTTATCAAGGTTAATGATGAAAATCAATTCTTCAAAAGTATTAATAAAAAATATATATGCAAAATATTGCACAACTAAATTATTTTATATTTTAAATGATACAATCTCTTGAGGCTATTAAAATAGTGAATAACTGGTATTTCTTAATTGCTTTTATAAATATAAAGCTCTAATATATTTTGTATAAATATTAGAAACAAAATGAAATAAATTGCACAATAAATATATTTAGTATAATTTTACAAGCATAATATTGCATCAGTAATTTTGATTTTCAATAATAGGATTTTAACTCGAAAATTAATTTTGTGCAAAAAATACTATTTCAGGAACAGTTGGAGATGATAAAAAGGTTATTAAGGATGTTGCTGTTATATTTAAATGTTTTAGGGAGCCATTTTTTTGATTCTCTTTTCAAAACATTAACACATGAGAACAAAAAGTAAAAATAATAATTGATTTTTTAATTTCATGATTAAATTTACAGTAAAATGATACATATACAATTAGGTGCCTTGCTGGTATTAACACTATTATTTCCAAAAACTTCTTATTCTCAGAATAACACAAATATGGTGTTAGTCAACCACCTTGGTTATGAACAATATGGTGAGAAAAAGGTGGTTTTTCAAACTGCTTCTAATGTAAATCCTAAGACATTTAATGTGGTTGATCATTCAGGAAAAACGGTTTTTAAAGATAATTTTAAAGATGGAGGTAGAGTAGATAACTGGCATACCGGAAATGTTTTTGCCGGTTTGTTTGATAAATTTGAAAAACCTGGTAAGTATTTCGTTGAAATTGATTTTGAAGGAAAGAAATTTAAATCTTCTGTATTTGAAATTAAAAAAGGGCAATTCGTTGACAAAACGATGTCATTAATGCTCAAAGGATTTCAATCTATTCATCCTGCTGAAAAATATGAGAATTGGGATTCAAATATATCCTTTTATGGAACAAGGAAAGATAAGAGGGATGTTCACGGAGGGTGGTACGATGCTTCAGGTGATTATAGTAAATATTTAAGCCATTTATGCTATACAAATTATATGGCTCCACAGCAAACACCAATGGTTGTTTATAATCTATTGGTTTCTGCGAATAATATTTCTAAAAGCCATGGAGACTTATCAAAAGAAATGATCAAAGAATCTGCATGGGGTGCAGATTTTTTAGTTCGTATGCAGGATCCGGAAGGGTATTTTTACACCATAGTTTTTGATACCTGGACCAAAGACGAAACAAAAAGAGAAATTTGTGCATATGAAACAGAACATGGAAATCGTACCGAAGATTATAAGGCTGCATTTCGCGAAGGGGCAGGTATTAGTATTGCTGCATTAGCCCGTTTAAGTGCCGAAAAAGTTTCTGGGGAATATAGTTCTGCTGTTTATCTTAAGAAAGCTGAAAAAGGTTTTGCTCATTTGTTACAGAATAATTTGAAATATTGTGATGATGACAAGGAAAATATTATTGATGATTATTGTGCTTTAATGGCAGCAACAGAATTATATAATGCTACACATAAAGAAAATTATCTTGACTATGCTCGATTAAGGGCACAAAATTTAGCAAACAGAATTAGTAAAGATGAAAATTTTAATGGATGGTTTAGAGCAGATAATGGTAATCGTCCATACTTTCATGCTGCAGAAGCTGGATATCCTTTAGTTGCTTTAAGTAGATATCTGGATGTTGAAAAAGATGAAGCTAAAAGAATTATTGCTATAGAAACTATTAGGCAGTCAGTTGAATTTCAACTTGATATAACTAAAGAGGTGAATAATCCTTTTGGTTACCCAAGACAATATGTAAAAGCTATAGATGAGAGTGAAAACAAAAGTTCATTTTTTGTTCCGCATAAAAATGAATCAGGTTATTGGTATCAGGGGGAAAATGCACGTCTTGCTTCTTTAGCTTCAGGATTTAATTATAGTAAGAAATATATGTTGCCTAGCCAACAAATGGAAGTAGGTAGTTTTGTACAGAATCAGATCAATTGGATTTTGGGTCTTAATCCCTATGATATGAGTATGCTTGATGGGTTAGGTAGAAATAATCCTGAGTATTTAGAACCTCATGACTGGAACTACAAAGGAGGAATTGCTAATGGTATTACTGCAGGGGTAAATGATGAATCTGATATTGCTTTTTTACCAAGGCCGCAAGATCAGGATCCAGCTCAGAGATGGAGGTGGCCTGAACAATGGATCCCTCATGCAGGATGGTTTATGTTAATGGTGTCATCAATGGAAAGGTAGATAATCAAAAGATAAAATTTTACTTTAGTTTTAGTGATGAACTTTTTATAATAAATTTTGGAGGTATAATGATAGTCTCATCAATAATTTCACCTTTTTCTATCTGTTTAAATAATTTCTTTGCTGCTATTTCACCTATTTCAGAACCTGAATATTGAACTGTGGATAGAGTTGTTGCGGAAATAGTATAATTTTTATCACTACTAAAACTAGCTAATAATATATCTTTTGGCGCGCTCAAATTATTCATTGACATCCAATTGATAATTTGATTAGCTACCAATGTGCTAGGTGCAAGAATTGCATCTGGGAGTTTATTTTTTTTAAAAAACGAATCTAATTGGTTAAAAATATTTTTTTTATTAATTGTATTTGAAAAGATATGTTCTTTAGTGTATTTATGACCTGCTTCTGCTATTGCATCTTTATATCCTATAACAATATCAGCATAATATGGGTTGTTTAGATTTCCTGTAAAAATGACAATATTTTTACATTTCATTGAAATAAAATGTTTTACAGCTTTGTATGACCCATGAGAAATATCCGGAATTATTTTACATGAATTAGGAGTGTGATCTGTTTTATTGATAAAAACAGTTGGAATATTTTGATTTAATAATTGGTTTAAATGACTAGTGTCAGAACTTTTATCAAATAAAGCTACAATTACTCCTTTAATAGTTAGATCTATCAGGGAGCTTGCATATATTTTTTCAATTTCGAGTGAATTATTTGTATAAGCGATATACAAATTATATTCCTTTTTTAGATAAAATTCCTGAATGGAATTGATAGCATCCCTGTAAAATGGAGCATTTAGATCAGGAACCATAAAACAAATTGTTTTTGTTTTATCAGCATTCATATATGCTGGAATATTTGGTTGGTAACCTAATTTTTTTGCAGCTTCCCAAACTTTTTCTTTGGTTGCCTTGCTTATTTTTGGATGATTATTTAGAGCTCGGGAAACTGTCGAAGCCGAAATATTAATTTCATTTGCAATGTCCTGAACTGTAGGATTTTTTTTATTGAGATTTTTCAAAAAAGGGTTAGATTTGATGGATAAGCAAATTTAAAAAATGTTATCACAAATTGATTGAAAATTGAATATTTAATCTAAAAATATAGAATTAATTGTTTCTAATTTGTGTCAGCTGTACTAACTCGCTCTCCATTAAGCCAGGTTTCTTTTACTTTTATATCGGGAATTTTATCTAAATCAATTTTCATAATATCTTTATCTAATATAACAAAATCAGCAAATTTACCAGGTTCAATACTTCCTTTTTCATTTTCTTCAAAATTGGCATAGGCAGCCCAGATTGTCATTCCTTTTAATGTTTCCTCTCTTGTTAAGCCATTTTCAATTTCAAATCCACCATCAGGGTAGCCTTTTGTATCTTTTCTGGCAACAGCAGCATAAAAAGTAAGCATGGGGTTTACCTTCTCAACAGGAAAATCTGTTCCTAAAGCTACTTTACCATTAATTTCCAATAGTTTTTTATATGCATATGCGTTTTTAATTCTCTCACTTCCCAACCTATCTTCTGCCCAATACATATCACTTGTAGCATGGGTTGGTTGTATAGAAGGAATAATATCAGTAAAATAATAAAAGTCACTTGGTGCAATTATTTGTGCATGTTCCATACGCCAGCGCCTATTTGTTTGACTTTTTAAAACATCTGCATAAGTTTTTAAAATAAAAGCATTTGCTGAATCCCCTATTGCGTGGGTATTCATTTGAAAATCTGAATTGGCAATTGCTTTGGCAATCTTTCGAAGCGTTTCGGAATCAGTTACCATGGCACCGAAATGTTTATCTCTATCGCTATAAGGTTTTTTTAAAGCGGCACCTCTAGACCCTAAAGCGCCATCTGCATAAACTTTGAAGGAACGAACGTTTAGTCTATCCGATTTAAAAATACCATTTTCAATATAATGCTCCAGATTTTTTTCACTAACTGAAACCATTGCATAAATTCTAATGCTTAATTCATTTGCCAATTGCAGACTGTCAATTAGTTCAATGGTTTCTCTGCTTAATCCAGCATCATCAACCGTTGTTAGTCCATAGCTGAAACAATATCTTTCAGCATCTTTCAGAGCTTGTATAGCTTCATTTTTACTTTCTTTAGGGATGATTCTGGAAACCAAATCCATTGCATTATCGATTAAAACACCAGTAATTTTTCCGTTTTTTTTAATGATTTCACCGCCTTTGATTTTAGTTTTTTCATTAATTCCAGCCAGATCTAATGCAGCCTGATTAGCGAGTAAGGCATGACCGTCAATTCTTCTAACAGCAACAGGTGTTTTAGGAAATAATCTGTCTAATTTGTCTTTTGTTGGATATTCTTTTATCTTCCAGTCATTTTGATCCCATCCTCTTCCTGTAATAAAATTGCTGTTTTTTTCTTTTTGAAAAGATTTGATTTTTTCTAATACTTCCTCAAAGCTTTTTGTGCCAGTGAGATCAACTTTTTGCATAGACAATCCAAGACCATAAAAATGGCAATGTGCGTCGATTAGACCGGGGTATATGATTTTTCCCTTAGCATTGTATTCTTTTGTAGCCTTAAAATTTGATTTAATTTCTTTGGATGTTCCAACCCCAACAAACTTTCCGTTTGTTATCGCAAAAGCTTCAGCCATGCTAAAACCTTCATCAACTGTATAGATTTTTGCATTTGTAACGATATAATCTGCGTGCTGCTTATCTGTACAGGAAAAAAAAGACAACAACAAGACAAAGCATATAAGGGGTTTATACATGGTTTTAAAACATTAAGATAATAATTTGCCTTGTAAAGGTAAGGATTATTATACTATAAATACTACTTTGTGCTTTGCTTCTTATGGAGTATCTTTGCAAACTTTAAGAATTTAGCTACAGATGAAATACAACTTCAATGAAATAGAGGCCAAATGGCAAAAATATTGGGCAGATAATCAGACTTTTAAAGCAGAAAACAGAAGTGATAAACCAAAATTTTATGCGTTAGATATGTTTCCTTATCCAAGCGGGGCAGGTCTACATGTTGGTCACCCACTAGGTTATATTGCAAGTGATATATATGCAAGATATAAAAGACATAAAGGATTTAATGTTTTACACCCCATGGGATATGATTCTTTTGGTTTGCCAGCAGAACAATATGCTATCCAGACTGGTCAGCATCCTGCAAAAACAACAGAAGAAAATATCAAAACATATCGTAGACAATTAGATCAAATTGGTTTTTCATTTGACTGGAGTAGAGAAGTACGTACTTCTAATCTGGATTATTATAAATGGACTCAATGGATATTTATCCAGCTTTTTGAATCGTATTATTGTAAAGATGCAGATCAGGCACGCCCAATTGATGAATTGGTTGAAGTTTTTAATCTGGAGGGGAATGGGAAGATAAATGCTGTTACTGATGATGATGTTGAGTTGTTTACCACAGAGGAATGGAAAAATTATTCCAACCAGAAGCAGCAGGAAATATTAGCTAAATATCGCCTGACTTTTTTATCAGAAACCGAGGTGAACTGGTGTCCAGATTTGGGAACTGTTTTGGCAAATGATGAAATTGTAAATGGTGTTTCAGAAAGAGGAGGTCATACTGTTGTTCGCAAAAAAATGAAACAATGGTCTATGAGAATCACTGCTTATGCGCAAAGATTATTAGATGGTTTAAATACCATTGATTGGCCACAACCTTTAAAAGATTCGCAAATAAACTGGATTGGGAGATCAGAGGGGGCGATGGTTACATTTAAAGTCCTATCCCCAACCCTTTCCGTCGGAAAGGGAGTTCGGGATGCGGGTTATTTAACAGGTAACCCTGATTTAGCTGGCATAATGTTGGAAAAGGCAAAAGAAATGAGAGCGAATCCAACTCAAGCAGAATCAGTTCTTTGGCAACAATTAAAGAGTAAAAAGTTAGGTATTAAGTTTAGGCAACAACATTTGATAGAAGAATTTATAGTTGACTTTGTATGTTTAAAAAAGAAATTAATAATTGAAGTTGATGGTAAAATTCACGATTCTCAAGTGGAGAAAGATAAAGAAAGGACTTTAAAGCTTGAGAATAAGGGATATAAAATAATTCGCTTTAAAAATAAAGAAATAAATAGTAATTGTGACAAAGTAGTTGAAAGAATTAAACTAGAGTTAGAGAACAGGAAAGTCCTTCCCTCTGGGAAGGATTTAGGATGGGAAATTAATGTATTTACAACCCGCCCCGATACCATTTTTGGGGTGTCATTTATGACCTTAGCTCCAGAACATGAATTAGTAGAAAAAATCACTACCGAAGAATATAAAGCCAATATTCAAAAATATATAGAAGCAACTTCCAAAAGGAGCGAAAGAGATAGAATGGCCGATGTAAAAACTATTTCTGGTCAGTTTACAGGAGCATATGCAATTCATCCGTTTAACGGAAAAAAAATTCCTATCTGGATTGGCGATTATGTTTTAGCGAGTTACGGAACTGGTGCTGTAATGGCGGTTCCTTGTGGTGATCAAAGAGATTATGATTTTGCAAAACATTTTGACATTAAAATTCCTAATATTTTCAAAGACATTGATATTTCTGAACAGGCATGTGAAGATAAAAGTGCTATAATCGCCAATTCTGAATTTATTTCGGATATGCCTGCAAAAAAAGCGATAAAAAGAATAATTTATGAGCTGGAACAAAAAGGAATTGGTGAAGGAAAAATAAATTATCGTTTACGTGATGCTGTGTTTTCCCGTCAAAGATATTGGGGAGAGCCATTTCCAGTTTTTTATAAAGATGATTTGCCTCAAATGATCGATGTTGAATATCTTCCGATTGAACTCCCTGAAGTAGAAAAATACCTGCCAACAAAAGATGGAAAACCACCATTAGGAAATGCTACTGTTTGGGCGTGGGATACCGTTCAAAACAGAATAGTTGATAATGATAATATTGATCATAAAACGGTTTTTCCTTTAGAATTGAATACTATGCCTGGCTGGGCAGGTAGTTCCTGGTATTTCAATCGTTATATGGATGCTCAGAATACTGAAAAACTTGCTAGTGAAGATGCTTTGAATTATTGGCAAGATATTGATCTGTATATCGGTGGTAGTGAACACGCTACAGGGCATTTGTTGTATTCTCGATTTTGGCAAAAATTTTTATTTGATAAAGGATTGGTTCCTGTTGATGAATATGCTAAAAAACTGATCAATCAAGGTATGATTCTCGGGACAAGCGCATTTGTTTATCGCTGGGAATTTGAAAATGGAGATACTTCAGGGAAACCGAAAAAAATGATTTTTGTTAGTAAAGATCTGATGGAGAAGATTATCAGGGAACGCAGTACCGTTGAGAATTCAAAACATAATTTAGATAATGATTCTATTGATCTGCTGGCAACCGCAAAAATAAAAAGTGATCCAAAAAATAAATGGTCACATTTTACACCAATTCATGCAGATGTTTCTTTTGTAAATGCATCTAACGAATTAGATATTGAAGCTTTTAAAAATTGGAGACCTGAATATAAAGATGCGCAGTTTGTTTTAGAAGATGGAAAATTCATTGTTGGTCGTGAAGTAGAAAAGATGTCTAAATCAAAATACAATGTTGTAAACCCAGATGATATTTGTGATGATTATGGAGCAGATACCTTGCGTTTGTACGAAATGTTCTTAGGTCCGTTAGAGCAGGCAAAGCCATGGAATACAGCGGGAATAACTGGTGTATATGGATTTTTGAAAAAACTTTGGAAACTTTATCACAATGGAGAGAACGGAGACTTCTATGTATCAAATGCAGAAGCAACCAAAGATGAACTGAAAACTTT
>JAUVCP010000315.1 GCA_030590765.1 Flavobacteriaceae bacterium
ATGCAACAATTGCAATGATATAGGGTACTACTTTCTTAAAAACCATTCACATTTAGTTATTTGGTTATTGGATATTTGAATTCTAAAACTCAGTTGTAAGACACAAGAATTCTACTCATCAACATCTTCATAATCAACATATTCTCCAACGCTCTTGTTGCTTTTTTTTGTTTCAAGAGGAGCTCTTTCAATGGTAGTTTCTCCTACCTGAGTATTATCAACCGGCTGCTGATTATCCTGCTGCTCACGAACTTTTTTCTCTACATTTTTCATCATTTTTTGAAAAAAAATGGGAAATAAATATCTTGCCACCAATTTAAATCCATACCATATCAATATGATCATTAAAATTGTGCGTAAAAAGTTCAAAAATCCTGCTTCCTGCATATACAATAACTTTTATAAGATCCCGCTATGTAGCGCGATTATCCCAATATCTTTCGGGACAGTTAAAAAATTAAATCACTTCACAAGCTCTTTAATTTTAAGCTTTTAAACCTAATCTAATTACTTGAGATCCCGCTATCCAACGGGATTAGTTCAGCTAAAAAAATTAAATTCACTTTTCAAGCTCTTTAATTTTAAGCTTCACTAAAATTAAAAGTCAAAAATAACAATTTGCAAGCAACTTCAACGTTTATATAAAGAAAATCTTATTTTTGGCTTTTATATAAAAATATTTATGAAGTATCTTTTTACGTTTTTTGCATTGCTGTTTTTTACACAAATGGGATTTGCTCAATATACCGATGTTATAAACTCCAAACGTCCGGGTTTTTCTGATAGTCCTTACAGTGTTGGAACAAAAGTTTATCAGGTAGAAGGTGGCTTATTTTATAAAAATATTGGAAATCTTTTATATTGGGAATTTCCTGATGACCCAAATGCATCACCAATTGAACACAGATATAGTTCCAAAGCTTTTGGAACTGACATTGTTTTAAGAACAGGTCAATTTTTTGAAAGATTGGAATTTAATCTGGATCTTAACCTGCAAAATGAAAATAGAGAAATATATGCTCCTGAAATCAAATCAGAATCTGGACTTGGTCTAAGCAAACTAACCATCGGGGCAAAATATTTAGTTTACAAGCCAGAATATACTAATAAATCAAAAGAAATTCATAGCTGGAAGGCAAGGCATAGTTTTGACAAAAGAAGGTTAATACCGGCAGTTGGAGCTTATGTAGGTTTGAATACAAATCTGTTGAATGAAATGCATAAAAATCCGGATGGTATAAGTCCTAAATTTGCCATCTATACACAAAATGATCTGAGCAATCGTTGGATTATTTTAATGAATTTTATTATGGATAATGCTTTTACAGATATTTCAGAAAATTCATTTATTGGCACAACAACCTACGCGTTGACAGAAAAATGGTCTGTATTTGGAGAAGGACAATTATTTTTTAGAAAAACTACTCCAAACGATATACAATTTGGTGCCGGTGGTGCTTATTTGATCAATAACAATTTACAAGCAGATCTATCCTTTAGAATGATACTTGATGAAAGAGGTGACAATACTTATTTGATAGGTGGAGGATTAGCTTGGAGACTTGACAGGCATAAAGATAAGATCCTTAGATCTAAAACAGACAATAGCGAACCAAAAACCAAAGAAAAGAAAGGGTTTTTCAATACAATCACATTTGGTTTGTTTGCCGGTGAGAAAGCTTCATCCAGCAGTAATAAAATGAGAAGTGTAAAGACTTCGAAGGCAAAATCGAGGAACTTAACCCCTCCTGTAAACAAAAAAGCGAAAAAAGCCAGAAACAAACAAAATAAGAAGCTAATCAAAGAGCAAAAGAAAAGGGAGAAAGCACAAATAAAATATAATAAAAAAGCCCAAAAAGTCAATAATTAAAACTTTAAATAGTTTATTTTTGGCACATGATTATAATTAGTGAAGTTAGTAGTAAAAGTGAACTGAAACAATTTGTAAAATTTCCTTTTCAACTCTATAAAAATAATAAGTACTGGGTTCCTCCAATCATAAAGGATGAGATGGATAGTTTTGATAAAACTATAAATCCTGTTTTTGAACATGCAGATGCCCGTTTCTTTTTAGCTTATCAAAACAACAAGATTGTTGGAAGAGTTGCTGCAATTATCAACTGGACTGAGGTTAATGAACAGAAGGTCAAAAAAATGCGTTTTGGATGGTTTGATATGATTGATGACATTGAAGTCTCCAAAGCTCTTCTTCAAAAAGTAAATGAAATTGGAAAAGAAAATAATCTGAAATTTATAGAAGGTCCGGTAGGATTTTCAAATATGGATAAAGTTGGTATTTTAACTAAAGGCTACAAAGAGTTAAGTACAATGATTACATGGTATAATTATTCTTATTATAAAGATCATGTTGAACAACTGGGATATAAAAAATCACAAAATTTTATTGAAACCTATTTCTATTTTAAGGATGTTGGGATAACAAAATATAAACGTTATGCTGAGATCGTAAAGAAACGTTATGAGTTAAAACCTCTTAATTTTTCATCAACAAAAGAGATCATGCCCTATGTGGAAGAAATGTTCGCCTTATTTAATACTTCATATGAAAAACTGCCATCATTTATTCCTGTTTCCAACAATCAGATCGAATACTTTAAGAATAAATTTATCAGTTTTATCAATCCGGAATATATCAAATTCATCATTGATAAAAATGGGAAATTAATAACTTTTGCCATTACAATGCCTTCCTTTGCCAAAGCTTTTCAAAAAGCAAATGGCAAATTATTTCCAACTGGTTTTTTACATATTTTAAAAGCTAAAAAACATAGTAAAGATGTTGTTTTTTTCCTTATCGGTGTTTTACCGGAATACCAAAAAAAAGGAGTTACTGCCATAGTTTTTGACGAGTTCTTTAAAACTTACAAAGAAAAAGGAATATTAAAAACCTTTAGCACACCAGAACTGGAAGAAAATAAAGACATACAACTGATATGGAAAAACTTTAAACCTATCGTTTATAAAAAGAGAAGTACTTATAAAAAAGAGATTGATTAGTAGGCAGTTTACAGTATCAGTGGACAGTGGGTCTGTGTAATTTAATGAATTATCTCACACTCTCCCCTCTTTTTAATACTTTTGTTTTTATACTAGAAACTTTATCATGCAACTTTTTTACAATCCAGATATCAATTCATCAATAACTGAATTTATTTTTAACAAAGAAGAAGGCAGACATATTATACGTGTTCTTCGAAAAAAAGAAGGAGATACTATTTTTATTACCAATGGAAATGGGCAATTATTTAGCTCTCAAGTTGAAATTGCCAATGACAAAAGGTGTTTGGTAAACATCACAAAAATTGAAAATTTTGAGAAACATTGGAATTATTATTTGCATATTGCCATTGCTCCTACAAAATTAAATGACAGGTTTGAATGGTTTTTAGAAAAAGCTACTGAAATTGGTGTTGATGAAATTACCCCAATTATTTGTGACCACTCTGAACGAAAGATTATAAAAAAAGATAGAATGGAAAAAATAATTCATTCTGCAGCAAAACAATCTTTAAAATATCATTTCCCTAAATTAAATGAGCCCATTACTTTTAAACAATTTATAAATTC
>JAUVCP010000239.1 GCA_030590765.1 Flavobacteriaceae bacterium
GAATTTAGAATGACTTCCAGTAGTTTTATGTATGAAGTGGGTATTGGAATGGATTTTTATTTCCATTACTTTAAATTTTCACCTTCTGTAAGGGGAATCTTTGCCTTAAATAATGAAATGGTAAGAGATAATGTACATAAAAAAAGTCCCGTTTCTGGTCAGCCCTATTCTAGTCCTTGGACTGGACCTATTGATTACTTTGGAACAAGAGGTGTTTATTTAAACTTAACTTTTCAGTAGGAAAATGAATATGTTGATGTTATAATAAAAATTTGATCTTTATTATCATTGTTCAATTGGATATCCCTCACTATTTAATTCTAAAACCTTATCAATCATCTTATCATTTTTATTAATGATCATATAATAGGCATTTGCATCAAAAACTTGTTGGGCAAATAATGCTTTCAAATACATTTTCAGATTTTCGTTATTTCCTGCTCCATGAGCATTTCTAAATCTATCAGGTAAGGTTTGAAAGTAAGTATTGAAAATTTTATCATCCTTATCAAAATTGGTAATAAAACTATCTAAATTCATATTTTCGAACTCTCTTCTATGGGTATCTGCATAATCGAAAACAAAATCGCTAAGTTTTCTGAAATGAAAATTATTGAAAAATCGTGTGGTATCAATTGCTACAAAAACATCAGGAATAATTCCACCTCCACCATAAACTATTTTGCCTTTTGGAGTTGTATATTTAAGTGTGTCATTTACCTTGATACTATCGGCGGTCATCAATTCACCATGTTCATATCTATCTTCAAATTCATTAAAATATCCCTTGTTTCCCTTATGATCATACGGTTTTTGAATAGATCTTCCGGTTGGCGTATAATATCGGGAAACCGTAAGTCGTACTGCAGAACCATCTCCCAGATCCATTTCCTGTTGCACCAAACCTTTACCAAAAGAACGTCTGCCAACAATGGTTCCTTTATCATTATCCTGTAAAGCACCTGCAACTATTTCACTAGCAGAAGCAGAGGCTCCATTTATCAGTACAAATACATGGCCGTCTTCAAAATCACCTTTTGCAGTAGCAAAAGTCTCATCAATTTTATCTCTTTTGTTCTTGGTAAAAACAATAAGCTTGTCATCTTCTAAAAACTCATCAATAATTTGGGTAGCAACTTGTAAATACCCTCCTGGATTCTGTCTTAAATCTAAAACTAATTTAGTCATCCCTTTATCGATCAATGAATCTAATGCAATTTTAAATTCATCATATGTAGTTGCGGCAAATTTATTGATCTTGATATATCCCAGATCATTATTGAGCATATAATAAGCATCTACACTTTGTATGGGTAACTCGCCTCGGGTAATAGTAAATGAGATATTTTTATTATCTGATCTTCTATATACCATAAGGTCAACCAGTGTATTTGGCTCTCCTTTTAAGGTCTTAAATATATATTCACTATCTAAATTCTTCCCAAATAAAGTGTCGTTATTCGCTATAAGAATTCTATCACCTGCTTTTACTCCTGCCTTTTCGCTAGGACCTTTATCAAGCACTTTGATAACGGTTAATGAATCTTTATACATTCTAAACTGAATACCAATACCTACAAATTTTCCATTCATGGTTTCGGCCATGCTCTTATGTTCTATTGCTGGAATATACACCGAATGAGGGTCTAATTTCCCCAACATATTTTTAATGGTTCCATCTAATAAACTATCGGTGTCAACCTCATCTACATATTCATACTGAATATAATCGATCAATCTTTTTATCTTCTTTTCCTGCGGAGAACCTCCAAAAAAAGTAAGTGTCTTTTTTTGATAATTTAATGAAGTGCCCAAAAATATACCAAAAGCAATCGCAATTGCAATAATTAACGGGAGATATTTTTTTGATCTATTATTCATCTATGGGTAAATGGTTCAATTCAACTTTTGCTTTTTTCAAAAATTCCAATCCGGTAGTATCTTTATAAGCAGCTGCATAAACCACTCTTTTGATCCCCGATTGATGTATTAATTTGCTACAATCTTTACAGGGAGACAAAGTTAAATATAATGTTGCATTATTACATCCCTGAGTAGAGGAGGCTACTTTTAAAATGGCATTGGCCTCTGCATGTAAAACATGCCATTTGGTATTTCCATTTTCATCTTCACATTCATTATCAAATCCTGTGGGGCTACCATTGTATCCATCTGAAACGATCATTTTATCTTTTACAATCAAGGCTCCCACTTGCTTACGTTTACAATGAGATAACTTAGACCATTCTTTGGCCATTTTTAAATAGGCCGTATCATATTTTTCCTGCTTTTTGTTTTTCATGTAATAAAAAATTTCCGCTAAAGCGAAATTAAAAAACTTCTATCGTGTTCATGTTAAAATATTACCAAAATTTTCTTTCAATCAACATTGGAATCACAAATCCAATCACTATAGAAGATATTATGAGTATCCAATCTCTTCTTGATCTTTTAAAAATATTTAAAACAATGTAGCTTAAAAGCATTACAAATAACACTACTATAATTTGTGCAATTTCAATGCCAATTGCAAATTCTAACAAAGGCAATAATTTGTCTTCACTTTCATCTACCAAAATTTTAAAATAACTTGAAAATCCAATGCCATGAATCAAGCCAAAAACAAGTGCAATAATTGCATTTATTCTTACATTTTTAGGAGGAGAATTTACCTTAAAAATATTGTATGTTGCAGTAATAAAAATAGTTAATGGAATTAAAAATTCGACAATAGTCATTTTTATATGAACAATATTATAGGCTGCCAGAGTTAATGACAGGGTGTGACCTAGTGTAAATGCAGTAATTAACCACAATACTTTTTTCCAGTCTTTAAAACCATAAAATATGGTTAAAACCACTAAAAACAATACATGGTCATAGGCTTTCCAATCTAAAACATGATTTAACCCCAGGTTGATATATAATTGAAAATCATCCATAATCAATATTTAATTTTTTTGAAAAGATCCCATAGAACTACTCCACAACTCACCGAAATATTAAGAGAATGTTTGGTGCCAAACTGCGGAATTTCAATACAAAAATCAGATGCAGAAACTACTTCCTGTTGCACTCCTTTTACTTCATTACCTAATATCACTGCATATTTTTGATCTTTCTCTATAGTAAAATCCTGTAGCAAAGTACTATTGTCTGCCTGTTCAATACTTATTGTTTTAATTTTTAATTTTTTTAATTTTTTTATCAATTGTAAAGTGTCATCTATGTATTCCCAATCAACCGAATCAGTTGCGCCTAAGGCAGTTTTATGGATGTCTTTATGAGGTGGTTTAGCAGTTATGCCGCAGAGATAAATTTTATCAATCAAAAAGGCATCACTTGTTCTAAAAACAGAGCCAATATTATTTAAGCTTCTGATATTGTCTAAAACTACGATCAGCGGAATTTTTTCTGTTTTTTTAAATTCTTCTACATCGATCCTTGCTAATTCACTGTTTTTTAGTTTGCGCATTATTTCGTTTTCTATTTCCCTGCAAAATAAAGAAGAAAAATAATAGTAATATGGGTACAACTGTTATTTTAATTGAATATTTCTTTTTTGTCCTCATACCGGACAGGCATTTCATTTTTTTCTTGATAAAAAAACGAAGTGCTGCCGAGTGATTTTCGAGCAAGCTCTCAACCCTGCCACACCGGCAGGCGGGTTCTCGGTTTTACTAAGTTTTTATTTCGTTTAGAACATCAAATTCTTGAAGGCCACCTCTCTACAAGATATATCAAATAATGTTTCATCAGTATTACCATTAAATTCATGGTAAAACTATAATATGTTATTTCCTGTAAATACTTCTCGGATAATCTAAAATATTCACCTTTTCTCCATGTAATTCTTTTAAAGCATCTTTGGCAATCCATAGTGCAGATCTGGAATTTTGTTTTAAAATTTCATTGGCTGTTCTTATGGCTTTCTTCTGAAGATCTACATTCCTTTTTCCAATTTGCCGCAGTGCCCAATTGATGGCTTTTTTAACATAGATCCTATCGTCATTTGCATGTTTTATTAATATTGGTAAGAATTGTTCAAAAACATCATTTTCCGCATTTTTATCTGCAAAACCATAGGTCGCCATCAAAACAAAACCAGCTCTTTTTTCAAACTCATTGGCTCTTTTGCTCCATTCCAAAGCCTTTTTAATTGCTAAAGGATGAAATTTGAAAATTTGCATACAAAAAGAATCACATATTTCCCATGTGTTAAAATGAGTGATCCATTTATCCATCACCTCTTCGGAAATTTCTTTTGGTTTGCAAATTTTAGCACATAATAACTGAGCATCATAATTACCGGTTTCAAATAATTGTATTCCAACACTTGTGTTTTTGCCTGTTTTCTTCGCCAAAGAAGCAATATCTTTTTGATAAACTCCCCAGGAATTATCACAATTAATTCCAAACTTTTTCGCTTTAAAAGCTTTAATTTCAGGATTGGAAAGAGTTTTTAATTCTATAAGTATTTCATTTATTTGCATGACGAATTAATGTTTAAAATTATATCTTTGCGAGAATCAGATTCCATAATAATAGGCTTCTGCAAGTTAAATAAAAATATTTCTGAAATTGGCCAAGACAAAAGTAAAAAAAGTAACTCCTTTAATGCAGCAATATAACAATATCAAGGTAAAATACCCTGATGCAATGTTGTTGTTTCG
>JAUVCP010000067.1 GCA_030590765.1 Flavobacteriaceae bacterium
AAATTTACTAAAACTGTTTTTAATTTACCCCACAAGATCATTACATCTGATGATGCGAGTACTTATGTATTTCCTCCTATTCATATTGAAAAACAAGAAACTCCCTCAAACGAACAGCAAACTAAACTACCCAAATTATTAACAAAGATCATCATTGATGAATCAGATCCAAACAAAGCTTCAGAAGATTTCATCTTAAACAAGCCTCCTAAACTAATCAACTATGATTCTATTTTAGACAATCTGCCTGTTATTGATGAAACTCCAAAAGAAGAATCTGTTCCATTTGTGTTGGTAGAACAAGCTCCCAGATATCCAGGTTGTACTGAAAAATCAGAAGAAGATTACAAAAATTGTTTTAATGAAAAAATAAAACGATTTGTCTCTAAAAAATTCAACACAAACATAGATGTCGATTTATCTGGTAAACAAAAAATATATGTATTATTTGAGATTGATAAAAATGGTGATATCACCAATATTAATGCAAAAGCAACACATAAGAGGTTGGAAAAAGAGGCCATAAAGGTTGTAAATAAACTTCCGAAAATGATACCAGGAAAACAAAGAAACAGGAATGTTGGAGTAAAATATACCTTACCTATTGTGTTTGAAGTGCATTAAAAGAAACATAATAATAAAGAATCCTGCATTTAGCAGGATTTTTTTTATTTTCGCAGTATAAAATGTTTTACTATGAATATTAACCAGTATCTCGACTCAACCTATTTAAAAACACCTTCTCAGGCAAATATTTCTGAAAAAGTGACTCAACAAAAAGTTTTTGAACTCATTGACGAAGCAATTACTTACGATTTTAAGTTGGTAATGATTCGCCCTAACTTCGTAAGTATTGCTAAAGAACGTATTTCAAAAGCAAATAGCAATGTGTTAGTAGGAACCGTTATAGGATTTCATGAAGGCACAACTACAACTGAAAACAAACTACTTGAAGCTCAAAAAGCTATTAATAATCATGTAGATGAACTTGATTTTGTTATTAATTATACTGCTTTTTTAGAAGGAAAAATAAACCTTGTTAAAAGTGAAATTTTTAAAGGAACAAAACTAGCCTTAGATAATACTAAAATTGTAAAGTGGATTATTGAAATTGCTGCATTAAATAATCAACAAATTATTGCAATTACACAGTTGATAAGAGATGTTATTCTAAAAAGTTTTGGTAAAGAAAATGCTGATAAAGTATTTGTAAAATCGTCAACTGGTTTTTTTAAAACAGAAGACAATAAACCTAATGGAGCAACTTTTGAGGCTATGCAACTTATAGCAGAAAATGCAAAACCTTTACAAATTAAAGCAGCTGGAGGTGTTAAATCGTATGCTGATGCTAAAAAAATGATTCAACTAGGCGTAACAAGAATAGGAACTTCTTCAGCAAAGATTATATCTGAAGGAGGACAAACAAAAGACAACTATTAAACCATGAATAAATCTAAATATTTCGCCCACGAAACTGCTGTTATTGATGACAATTGCCAAATAGGGCACGGAACTAAAATATGGCATTTTAGCCATATCATGTCTAATTGTACCTTAGGAGAAAATTGTAATATTGGCCAAAATGTTGTGGTGTCACCCCAAGTTGTTTTAGGTAAAAATGTAAAAGTGCAAAACAATGTGTCTATTTACACAGGTGTAATTTGCGAAGATGATGTGTTTTTAGGTCCGTCTATGGTTTTTACAAACGTGATCAACCCAAGAAGTGCTGTAAACAGAAAAAACGAATACATGATCACTACTGTAAAAGAAGGTGCCAGTATTGGGGCTAATGCAACTATAGTCTGTGGAAATGATATTGGTGAATATGCTTTTATTGGTGCTGGAGCTGTTGTTGTTAAAGAAATCAAACCTTACGCCTTAGTAGTAGGAAACCCATCTAAACAAATTGGCTGGATAAGTAAATACGGGCATCGATTACAATTTAATGAAGAAGGAATAGCAGCTTGTCCTGAGAGCAAAGAAAAATACCAATTAAAAAATGACCTCGTAACTAAAATAAATTAGATTTGCAGCGTTAATTTGTTACAACTAAATTCAATTTCAAAACACAACTAATTCATATGAGCCATTTTTTAAGTGTTCATAAACACATAAACTCTATGCATCTTTTAAGTAAAAAAATTGTTTTAATATTACCTTTCTTTTTAATATTTATCAATCTTCATGCACAAATAGAAAAGCCTCCCGTTTATTTAGGTTGCGAAAATGAAAATATTCAAAATATTGAGAATTGTTTTAACAGCAAATTAGAAACAGCTATTTTTAAGAAATTTCAAGAACCAGAAATTGTTAAACAAGAAAACTATAAAGGGGTACTTAAGGTAGTTTTTCTGGTTACAAAAAAAGGTGAATTTGAAGTGCTTTATATCAATGCCATGTACTCTGAATTAGAAGAGGAAGCTAGAAGAGTCTTTAACAATTTACCAACTATTCAACCAGCTACTTATAATGGCAGACCTATTGACCAGCGCTATATCTTCCCAATTTCCATTCCTTTAATTGAAACTCAGGAAGTAATTGTAGAACAGAATAATACTACACCTCCTGTAGTTATCAGTCCAAAAACTAATGAAAGATCTATTCCAGCAACAACTACAATTATTCAGGTTGAAAGCATTAAAGACACACTTGATTATAGGAATTCATCTCTTTTTCCGGAGTTTAAAAGTGAATTGAATATTCCTTTTACGCATCAGCAATATGATGAGATAGTGTACTATTTAGATAGAGGTGAAAATACACATACCGCATCCAAGCCTTACCTTTTTAATGAAATAAGACCTTATGTTGATCTTGAAGAAAAAAGGAATACCATCCTAAAAGATAAAAAAACATGGGCCGGAAGAAAGTTATGGAATGAACATTTATTTTTAGTAAAAGGGAAAAATTACTGGTTTACAACAAATTTAGTCTGGGATCTTCAAATGGGTAAAGACAATTCAGATGTTGATTATACTTATAACAATGGTAGAGGCATTCAAATTCAAGGGGCTTTAGGTAGAAAGTTTAGTTTTTCTACTTCTTTTTATGAAAGTCAGGGAAGGTTTGCTGAGTATATTAACAAAGAAAATAAGCTGCTAAATCCTGTGATTGGTGCTAATGCAATTGTTCTTGGAAGAGGAAAAGCAAAAAATTTTAAAGAGGGTGGTTTTGATTATCCTGTGGCCGAAGCTTATTTGAGCTATACACCGAATGAGTTTTTTAATTTTCAGTTTGGTAATGGAAAGAATTTTATTGGCGATGGTTATCGTTCTTTCTTTTTATCGGATGTTGCTTCTCCCTATCCATTCTTCAAAATTAGCACTAGTTTTTGGAAAATTAAATATACCAATTTATGGATGTGGATGGATGATGTAAGAAAATTATCTTCAGATGATAATTTAAATCTAAGAAAATATGTAGCAATGCATCATTTAAGTTGGAATGTTACCAAAAAATTAAATATTGGATTATTTGAATCTGTTATAACCAATCATAATAGCTATGATGGATTTGATATTTCATTCTTCAATCCAATTATTTTTTATCGCGCTGTTGAATACTCAAATGGAGGTGATCATACCGGAAATGTTCAAGTTGGTTTAAATACTAAATATAGACTCAATGATAATATTTCATTCTACAATCAGGTTTTAATTGATGAATTGACTGTAAGTGAAGTTTTTGGTGGTAATGGTTATTGGGGGAACAAATTTGCATTGCAAGTTGGTGCTAAATATTATAATGCATTCAAAGTGGAAAATTTAATGTTGCAAGGAGAATTTAACTGGGCAAGACCTTACACTTTCTCCCATGGTACTGTTGAATTAAATTCAGCACATTATAATCAGGCAATATCACATTTATGGGGAGCAAATTTTTGGGAAACCATTGGTATTGCGCGTTATTCCAAAGACAGATGGTTTGCAAATGCAAAAGTAATTGTAGGAAAAAAAGGATTTGATTTTGAAGGATCAGACGTTAGCTATGGAGGTGATATTTACAGAACTTACAATAATCGATTATCTAATACAGGGAACAATGTTGCTCAGGGAAACACGACAAATATTTTTATTGGAGACTTACAAGCAGGTTATATATTAAATCCAACAACTAATCTTCAGATTTTTGGTGGTTTTACATATCGTAGCTATACTCCTAGCCAAAGTGGGAATATAGTTGCCAATGACAATACAACCTGGGTTACTTTTGGAGTGAAATCAAGTTTATTTAACTGGTATTTTGATTTCTAAAAATAGAAACCAATACCTCCTTTAACTGCAAATTTGGTTGCATTTGGCATATCCCGATAACTTCCTCTGTATTCAAAATCTATTCTAAGCAACTTAAAGATATTCCCAATTCCTGCATGGTATTCCCAATAAACAGTTTCAGGAGCAACGTAAATAATATCTGATGCATTCATAGCAATGTTTTCATCTGAAATACTACCAATAACACCTCTTATTCCAATAATCTCTCTCCATTGAAGCTTCCTTAAAAAAGGAATTTTAGAAAAAAGACGGCCATTAAAATTATGTTCAATATGTAGTGAAGCATATTCATCAGTAACAAATTCATAATAATCCAATAGATCAAAAAGCTTCCTGGAAGTAAAATAAGTCTGGTTACCTGGAACAATATTCAATAATGCTAATGGGACAGGGTTAAAAGTTTTACCCATTTCAAAGGTTGTGGTTAACCTTCCAAATAAACCAATTTGGATAGGTTGTTGGTAAAAGAATTGTAATTTATGATAATCAAAATCACTTTCAAAAGGTCCTTTTATTCCCTTGGTATAACTAAAAAAGAATGTAGGATATCTGCCGTAATTGCTAAATCCCCTGTCCACTCCAAAACCATAAGGTTTACGATTTGGCGTATATTGCATTGCAAAATTTACATCAATCTGCTCTATTTTTGATTGAATATTTCCATTACTATCAATATAGTCCATATTAAAATAGTCTGGATTAGCTGATTTAATAGTTTTATATGTGGAACTTATTCTAAAATTAACATTTTTAACAGGTTCAAATGTTGCTTTCACATTGGTTAAGTTGATATTTGACAACTTGGTATTATCTCCTCGGGTAAAAAGTGATGTCGTTGCAAAACTTCTGTCTAACACATCATTTGCAGTAGTTAGGCTAACTCCAATTTGCTCAATATCTCTTCTGTTTCCAACTGATAAAATTAGTCTTGTTTTGGGTACAAGCATCCATTTTCCCTCTATACCATATTTAAATTTATGATCACCAAAACCATATGCTAAAAACCCTTTTAACCTCCACTTGTCATTTCTAGTAAAATAGGTTCTTCCTCCAAGTCTTAACCTAAATCCCTCTAAATCATTATATCCAAAAGTCGAAAAAACAGGTCCATAATCAAAACTATTCCACAAATTCCAATAACCTGACGTAATAATTTCAGTAAGGCTGATAAACTCTTTAAATCGCTTTACTTTTTGAAGAGTATCAAGCATTTTATAGATTCCAACTTCATCTTTACTTAGTTTTTCTCGTCTATTTTTTGTCCAGTAATCATTTGATTTATCATATAGTTTTTCATCTTCAACGACTTGTTCTTTATATGTTTTATCTGGTCTTTTTACATTAAAAATATGATTGTGATAAAGTGATGTGCGTTTACCATATACCCCTTTTGTTTTATCTTTTTTATTAGAGGAGAAATCACTCATAAAATGATCTCTTTTTAATAAAAATACAGAGTCATTTAAAACCTGGAATTCCTGCTCAATATAAATATCTTTTACCCAGTTGATATTTGCACTCTTATTGGCATACATTTGTATTTCTTTTATGGCAAATGATGTATCGTTCACCCAAAAATCTCCCTTAAAAGTCAATTCATTTTTTCGTCGTGGATAAAATAAAATATTATAACACCATTTATTATCAATAAAACTACTATCTGTTAAAACATAATTATAGATTTCAGGTCCTAATTTTGAAAGCGGACTTGCAAAACTCTTATCAAAAAACTTAATGTAATTATCGTAAATATTATAATCATTATACAATTGCTTTACAAATGCGATTAGAGCTTGATTATCCGAAAAACCGGAGTTCTTATTTGCTACCAGTTTTTCTGTTTTCTTTTTTGGAACAATATTTTTTCCATAAATTTTATAAACAGATTCATTGATGAAAATTGGTAAATAAGCTTTCCCTGTCACAACTGAAGTATCTACATGTTCAAAAACCAATTCCATACCTTTAAACAACCTGCTCTTTTTTAATTTTTCATCTACATTATTGATATCAAACTCAATTTTCTCATATTTATCAAACTCATAACTATCATATAAATAAATACCATTCTTTCGTTTTTTTTTCCATATCTCTTTAAGAATAGCAATGGCAGGATTTCCCTTTTTTTTAATTTTTCCTGAATAAAGCGTTACTTCTCCTAATTCAGATCTGGATTCTTGTAAAATGATAGTTAAATCGTAATTATAATTCTTTAAATGAATTACTTTGGTTTCAAATCCTACAAATGAAACTTCAAGTTCTTTATAAGTATTTCGTGATTGTAGGTAAAACCGACCATTTTCGTCAGAAATAGTCCCTGTTGTAGATCCTTTAAAAATTACATTGGTAAAAGGAACAGGGTTATTTTGATCATCAACAACCTGGCCGCTAACCTTTACTTGAGAAGACAAGCTGGTTGAGGTAAAAAAAATAAGCATTAAAATTAATAATCTTTTAAACATCTTTTAATAAAAAAATCCTTCCAAACATGAAAGGAAACAAATTAGTTTCAAATCTATTGATTTTGTTTCAATTTAGTACTTAATTTAACAATCATAATGCACTATTTATTATAGCGCTGACATATATTTTTTAGGAGTTGTTCCATATTTCTTTTTAAATGCGGCAATAAAATGACTTGGTGTACTATATCCAATTTCGAAACTAATTTCAGCTACATTATATTTTTTCGAGGCTAATAATTTTCTTGCAAATTCCATTTTATAATTCAACAAGTAGGCAAAAACTGTTTCTCCATATACTTGTTTAAAACCATCTTTTAAATTCTGAAGTGATAAGTTAGATGCGTTTGCCAGTTCATTTAAACTAGGGGGTTCTACCATTTTATCTATTAATATATTCTTTGCTTTTTGAATCTTTTCAACGTTATCACCATCTTCCAAGAAAGGACAGGCTTGAATACCTTTTTCATCATTTTGATGAAAATACAGACTAATTAATTCGAAGACTTTTCCTTTTATATATAATTTTTCAAGAGATGCATGTAAGCCAAAATTAAAAATTTGATTTAAAACAATCGTTTCATTTGTTCCTAATTCTTTGTCCTTATAATATTTTTTATTTTTATTCTCTTCATCGAGAAAGTGTATCAGCCCAGCTTCATTTGAAAAAAAAGTGTGGAATTTCTCAATAGTTATAAGTAAGGTAATTAATTTAGCATTTGCTTCTAATTCAATATGAATAGGTAATTCTTGTTGAGGGTTATATAACAATAATGAATTCTGATTCGTAATATTTATTCCGTAATTTCCCTCGTTAAAAAAAAGCTTCACCGAATTTTGTATACAAAAATGTATTTGTAAACAGGTTTTTTTCACACCTTTAAAAACCTCTTTTGCTGTTTCATCCCTATTATAGGTTTTTAACAAGGTAAATCCATCTTCAATACAAATTTCTTCCATTAATTTTTATCGATATTTTAATTAGTAGTTTTAAGTAAAACAAAAATATTTTTAAATATTTCTTTGTTTTAAGGGGTCAAATATACTATTTAAAATAATTCCAAATAGTACTTTTATCGTTATTTAACTTATAGAATAAAAAAATCCGCTCAAATTAAGCGGATCCTAAAATATTTTAAAATAGTGTTAATCTCTATATAAAACTTTTTTCACAGCATTAACAACATCATTGGCATTTGGTAACCATTCTTCTAACAATACCGGTGAAAATGGAGCAGGTGTATCAGCTGTTGTAATTCTTTGAATTGGTGCATCTAAATAATCAAATGCATTTTCCTGAACCTGAAAAGTAATCTCTGATGACACACTTGCAAAAGGCCATGCTTCTTCCAAAATAACCAATCTGTTCGTTTTCTTAACTGATTTTAGAATAGCATCATGATCCATCGGACGAACTGTTCTAAGATCAATTATCTCCACAGAAATTCCGTCTTCCTCTAATATATCTGCTGCTTTATAGGCCTCTTTTATAATTTTCCCAAAAGAAACAACAGTAACATCTGTTCCTTCCCTTTTAATATCAGCTACACCAATTGGAAGTATATATTCTCCATCAGGAACTTCACCTTTGTCACCATACATTTGTTCTGACTCCATAAAAATAACAGGATCATCATAACGAATTGCAGCTTTTAACAAACCTTTTGCATCATAAGGCGTAGAGGGTACAACTACTTTTAAACCAGGTGTATTAGCGAACCAATTTTCAAATGCCTGTGAATGCGTTGCGCCCAATTGACCTGCAGAACCAGTTGGACCTCTAAAAACTATCGGACAATTAAACTGACCACCAGACATTTGACGAATCTTTGCTGCATTATTAATGATCTGATCTATACCAACCAATGAAAAGTTGAAAGTCATATACTCAACAATTGGTCTGTTTCCTCCCATTGCTGATCCAACTGCAATACCAGAAAAACCAAGTTCGGCAATAGGCGTATCAATTACTCTCTTTGCACCAAATTCATCTAACATTCCTTTAGATGCTTTGTAAGCACCATTATATTCAGCAACCTCTTCACCCATCAAGTAAACAGACTCATCTCTTCTCATTTCTTCGCTCATAGCCTCAACTATAGCTTCTCTAAATTGTATTACCTTCATTTGTTTATTTTTAAAGAATTGCAAAAATAACCATTTTATATGAATTTGCTTAACTGTTTATTTACCTTTTT
>JAUVCP010000258.1 GCA_030590765.1 Flavobacteriaceae bacterium
AAAAAGCGGGATTAGTTCGACTAACTAAAAAATTGAAATATATTTTTTAATGTCTTTTGGTTTAATTTCTGCCCCCCTCAAGGCATAAATATTTCTCGCTATAACCTTTTGTTACCTTTGTTTATTCCTGTAAAATAAAAATGTATTATTCTTTTTCATTTGGTGAGGAACTTTTAGCAATTTTTTAATTATTAATGTTTAATAACACGTATTTAACGCAAGGTTTTAAATAAAATTGTATCCTAACATAATATTCGAATGATAGATATGTAATTTAAAATCATTCTAAGAAAAAAATATTAAAATATTGTATATCAGATAATTAATTCAATCTATAAATCAATCAAACTAGATACATTGCCATTTCCTTATTCCTTGTTATCGCAATGACGAAAGTTATGACAAAGTAGTTGTTTTAATTTCTTTGTGAATCTCTGTGCCTTATTTGCGAAACTCAGTGAAATAGCTAATTTAAGATAATCCATAAAGATTATTCGTTCTAAACCATCATTACTTAATTATTATAAGATCAGGATGATTGATAATTAATTCAATTTTTCTGATAATGGTAGCAACCTGACTCATTTGTTCTTCTATGTTTCTAAAGAACATACTAACATCTCTGTCTTTCCAGCTATCAGATATCACTCTGGCTCCTAAACTAATTCTTAAAATGGCACTTTGTTTATTCAATTTATGTTTGACATTTACTGCCTGACCGATATGGCATTTTTGGGCAGCTAACCTCATGGTTTCCAATGAAACGTCTTTAAAACTATCAGAAATATTAGAATTTAACATCAAATAAAGCTTTTTAACATCATCAGCATCTAATACTTTATTGTCTTTTTTAATAAAAAACGGAAATATGGTACGAATAGTTCTTAAACCAAATTCATCAGATTTATAAGTAAGAGATGGAGAATGTTCTTCATATAATTGCTCTAAAATTGGTGATTCTTTGATAGATTCCTCCACAAAATTACAGAACATTTCTATACCTAAGTTTCTATATAATATAGGAGTTTCAAAATATCTTTTCATTTCAACAATGGCCGCATTCCAACGCATGTATGTTCCATAATTAAAACCATCGGATAAAAGTTTTGAACACTCCCAGTTAGCCGGCCAGTCATAACGATTGAAATATTGGTTTAAACCTTTTGGCAACATTGCATTTACTGATTCAATAGCATCTCCTATACTTTTTGGAACGATCAATGCTCCTGAATAAGGAGGTCCGGTAAAATACTTGCTACCAGTAACCATTAGTATATAACCTTTATTAAGGTAATTATTGATGTCTTTTACATCCAATCTCAATTGTGCCCCATCAACAATGATCTGCAAGGACAGGTTTTCAATTGTATTTATTTTTTCAATCAATTCAGGGCTAGGTGATTGATATCCTAATTTTGATTGGTCAATAGCATGAATAACTACGTGTCTGCCTGTTTTATTAGCCTTAGAAACTGCATCAAAAACTTCTATATCGATTTGTGAAGATGATTTTAAGGAACCATTCTCATCTCTAAAAGGAATTGGTGCAACTTCAACATCTCTAAACCCATCAATTTGATCTCCTTTTTTAATTGGAATACCTAATGCAGTATTGTTCTCAAAATGTAATCCTTTTAAAGCAGCCGGAACACCACTGCCTGTTTCTTCTGAACCAACCAAAACATGCGTGATCTCTTTGGTTGAAAAAATTTGGGTAATGGCAGCAATTTGAAGAGAAGAATCTGTCCCAGAAGGCGAAAAAATTATTTCACAATCATCATTGATATCTAATGCACTTCGAAGATTTGACTTTAACAACTCTGAATATTCGTGGGTCGCATTTTCAATGGTATTAGATAAGCTTCGATTGATAAGTATAGTCCGGGCCTTTTCTGCCTTATCAAAAGCATAATTTGAAACACTTGTTGCAGTGGATGAAGCAAAAGTAAATGCCGCCGGTCTTGGAAATGGTCGGCAACCATATTTGTTTAACAGATCATTTTCATCAATATTCAATCGAAGGTCACCACCTGACATCAACAGATCTTCCGTTGGTCTTGCCAGATATTCCACCACATCGATCCACCCATCTTTTAGTTGTTGATCTTTTGAAGACAATCCATGAAAAGTCTGTAATTCTTTCAATAATTTTGTTTTTGTTTGTAAAACAGAAATATCGTCAGATAAACCATCTTTAATAGCATTTGTCAATACAAAATCACTTTCCTCTATTTTTAATTTATCCTTTTTAGGAAGCAGATTAAAGAATATTAGTGAAACTCTCAATGCAGCCAAATCAAATAAAGCTGTATTTGAACTATCTTTATTGGAGGCTTTGTGCCAGATCTGCCATTCTATTCCATATCGGATATAGATTAATGCGACAACTGGTTTTTTTAAATAATCAGAGCCAATAATAATAGATTCACCAGGAACGATCTTAAAAAGATTTGATTCTTTACTTGTAGTAATGATATCGATTCCATTGATCTTTGGAATTGTTCCAAATCTGGTAAGAATTCTGATAAGGTAATTTACATTTTCTTTGTCAAATATTTTGTCTCGGTTATAATGATTTTCTACTAAAATATTATTAGTCATTGGTATATATTTATGTTAAACTTTGATAAGGTAGTAATAAAAGAGGTACGATTGTCATTCTGACCGTAGTGGAGGAATCTCTTTTATTGAAATACAAATCATGAGATCTTTCGACTACGCTCAAGATGACATAGATGGACTTTTATTACAGGCCTCTAAATTAATTATTAATTATTTGATTTTGCATATTTTTGGACATCATCCAATACACGCAATAAATTCAATCCCCACAATTTGGCAATTTCTTTTTTAGTATATCCTCTTTTGACCAACTCTAAAGTAACGTTAAAAGTTTCTGATGCGTCATTCCACCCTTTTATTCCTCCGCCACCGTCAAAATCAGAACTGATACCCACATGATTGATCCCAATCAGATTTACCATGTAATCAATATGATCTACAAAATCAGCCACATCAACAGGAGGAAATTTTATAGCAGCTTCCTTTAACAAAGAACTAGCCTCTTTTTTGATCTGATCCAGTTTGTTATTGTATAGATCTAATTCTGTATCGTCAAGTTTTTGTCTCTCTGTCCAGCCTAAAATCTGGAAATTATTCTTACTAGCAACATCATTTAAAACTTTATTCTGAGCTCCTCTATAAGCATTATTCTTATCTATATTCACATAGCCAGCAAATGCAACAGTCTGAACAACTCCGCCATTTTTTTTCAATAATAAAAGTTGTTCATCATCAAGATCTCTGCTGTGATTACACAAAGCTCTTGCGGAAGAGTGTGATGCGATCAAAGGAGTTTTACTCAATTGTATCATATCTATAAAAGCTTGTTTTGATGGATGGGATATATCTATCATTATTCCAAGTCTATTCATTTCTTTGACGGCTTCCTTACCCAAATCACTTAAACCATTATGCAGCCAAACATTGTCTTTTTCTCCTGTATTTGAGTCACTTAACTGGCTATGACCCTGATGTGCAAGAGACATGTATCTGGCACCAAGATTGTGAAATTCTTCTATCTTTTTAAGATCCATTCCAATTGGATAACCATTTTCCACACCGATCATTGCAACTTTTTTACCGGAAGCATGAATTCTTTTAACATCTTTAGAAGTCAGTGCTAATTCTATTTCATTGGGTGCATATACTTCACACAATCTATGAAAAGCTTCAAAACTTTTAATGGCATTTTTATAGGCATTTTCATATCCTGTTTCATTCAATTCACCTTGATGTGAATAAACTACAAACCAACTTACGTCCAAACCCCCTTTTTTCATTTTTGGAATATTAACCTGTGTATTTAGGTCTTGGGTGTAATTCTTATTTTTGGTAAAATTCTTAATGTTTATATCGTCATGTGTATCTATGGTAATAACACTATTGTGGATTTTTTTTGCTTTGGCTACCAGATCGGAATCAGTGCTTTTTCCTTGTGAAAAAAGGAAGCTAGAAACAAAAAAAGATAAGAAAATAAGTGAGTAATTTAATTTCATAAAAAGATTATTTAAATTAATTGGTAAATATAAGTATTTATCAATTTTCAAATATATAATTTTTTATAAATCGTATTTTGTTTGTATAAATCTATACTAAACAATAAGAATTATTTTCTTTATCAAATAGAGCATTCTAATTATAATTAAAATATCCTGTGATTTTTATGAAATATTAAAAATTATACTACATATGTTGAGTATTTTGTATTGTAATTTATATTTCAATTTTATGTGCATTAAGTTAGAATTTGGAATGTTAAGCATTATTTATTTTGAACATTGTAAATATTATAAAAAAATGAACTATTTAAACCCAAAGAAAATTAAATTT
>JAUVCP010000048.1 GCA_030590765.1 Flavobacteriaceae bacterium
ATGATTTCTATCTAATCTGTTTCTATCAAATACTATTTTTACCAATGGTTTTATTCTGTTTTCAATAAAGAATGTTTCCCATGTATTTTTTTCTGAATTATCCTGATGTAATGAACCAATATAATTTGAATGATCTAATCCGAAATATTTAGAAGTTGTACTATGAATTTTTGCAAGATCCTTTGCGAAATTCTTCCAAAAAATAGAGTTTATTTCTTTTTCTTCCATAAACTCCAATAATAAATATTGATGTTCTGCATCTGAAAAAGAAAGAATTACCTTAGGTGTTTTTACACTGGCTCTCGCAAGCGTTTCTAATCCCAGTTTTTCTTTTTTGAACATTTTGGAAAATAAGTCCTTACGATTTACCTTTAAAACATAGGTGTTTTGATTGGTAATGATCTTATAAACATCATTGATATCTCCTCCGGAAATGGAGTTAATACTTTTAATGGCTTCACCCAAACGTTCTTGTAATATTTCCTTGAAATTTGTCATTATCAATCCATTATTTCAAAATTGAAATTTAAAGTTTCTCCATTATCATCTACTAGTGTCATTTTATGTTTCCCAGATTTGGAATCAATTTCCATTCGATGAATACTTTTTGTCTTACCAATATAGGTATTATCTAAATGCCAGAAAATTGTAGTATTTGTATTTCGGTGTGCTATTTCAAAAACTGCTTTTCCTTTTCTGCCATTTAATTCAATTGGAATTAATAACTTGGTAAGATCTTTGGGGTAGATCACATCCATATTTTTAAAAACTTCCTCGGTGCAATCTTCTTTAAATGGTGGCAATACTTTGTAAAAAGGATTTTTTCTTTTAAAATACCATTCCTGAATGGGTGGTAATACAAACCAGGATTCTAGTTCCATTTTACTCACCGGATAACAATTGCTGTTTACCCTGAATTTCTTTTCCTTATCTAATTTTACTATTTGATGAAACGGACAAGTCACAGTTTTTAATCCGTTTTTAGAAATGGAAATTCCTCTAGTTTCTTTACAAATTTCAGAAGCTAAATATCCACTTTGTTTACAAACAGTTGCTTTTGTTAGATCCCAGTCGGGTTTTTGAAACCAATTCTTATAAGGTAAATGTTTAAAAACTTTAAATAAAATAGGAGCTGCAACACTGGTTCCGGTTAATCCAGGTCTTCCTTCTCCATCGGCATTTCCAACCCAGACTCCCACAACATATCCAGGAGTTATTCCAATGGACCAGGCATCACGATGACCAAAACTTGTTCCGGTTTTCCAGGCAATTTTTTGGGAAGATTGAAATTCCTGCCAACCAGTTTCCTGTGAGGGTCTGTTCAATGTTGATAATGCTTCAAAAGTATTCCAGATTGCCCCAGGTTCAAATACTTTTTCTTTTCCAAGTAATTGAGAAATATTAACTTCATCCTTCATATAATTGGCATTAAAAATTGATTCTGTACCATTTAAAGTTTGCGCCATACCCATATATGCATTTGAAAGATCACACAAGGTTGCCTCGGCACCACCTAAAATAATTGATAAACCATAGTGAGCAGCGGGTTGATTGATGGTGTTCAGATTAAGTTTTTTTAGATTTGTATAGAATTTTTCGATGCTGTATTCACGTAACATTCTTACGGCAGGAATATTTAATGATCGTGCCAAAGCCTCGCTGGCAGGTACAACACCGTCAAAAGATTCATTAAAATTTTTGGGTGAATATCCTGCAATTTGGGTAGGAATATCAGAGATCAAAGTATGAGGTAAAATAGCCCCATCTTGTTGCATAAAAGCATAAAGAAAAGGCTTTAAAATACTACCGGTACTTCTTGGAGAGGTTATTATATCAACATCTTTACCTGAATTAGCCTGCTGGCAATTAGTGTTTCCAATATAAGATAAAACAATTCCTTTTTTAACATCTAATACCAAAACAGCTATATTATGGATTTCATTTTCACTTAAAATACCGTGGTAGTTTTTTACGATCTTGTTTACCTTTTTTTGCAGAGAATAATCAATAGTAGTTATTATTCGTTTGCCTTTATTTCCTTCTTTGATTGCTCTGATTACTAAGTGTGGCGCTAATTGTGGAATAGCAATAGGAGTTCCGGGTAATGGTTCTGATTTTGCCAGATCGCAGGTTTCATTATCAATTATACCTTTTTTGTTTAATTTATTTAATAATCTATCTCTTTTGATTTTTAATTTAACCTGATTTTTACCAGGATAGATCAATGCCGGAGCATTTGGTAAAACTGCCAAAGCAGTTATTTCTCCCCAGGATAACTGTGTAGGATCTCTTCCAAAATATCGCCATGAAGCGGCTTCTAATCCAACTACATTTCCACCAAAAGGAGCATGTGAAGCATATAGATTTAGTATCTCATTTTTACTGTATGAAATTTCCATTCGCATTGCCTGAAAAATCTCAATAATCTTTTCAAGTACATTTCTTTTCTGTCCCTTTCTGGATAAGCGAATGGTTTGCATAGAAATAGTACTTGCACCACTAACAACTTTCCTTGCAGAAATGTTTTGTTTAAATGCTCTAAGAATTGAAATTGGATTAAAACCCGGATGGTAATAAAAATATTCATCTTCAAAATAGGTAATGGCTTTGATAAATTTATCTGGTAATGAATCTGACTCAGGAAATCTCCACTGACCGTCATTGGCAATTTTTGCCGCTAATAGCCTGCCTTGTACGCCCACCATTACTGTACTTGTAGGTGTTTTAAATAAAGGGTTTGGTAGGCAAAATCCAAACCAAATTAGTAAGACCAGACTAATAAAATAGAATAGTTTTTTTTTGGTTTTTAATAACATTTTCTTTGTTTTGAATCTCGAAAAGCCACCAAGTTGCTAAGTTTTGATTGTCAGTATTACAAAACACCTCACTTATTTACCCTTTCCCGGAACTGCAACCTTTACCCATCTTCCAGCTTTTCTCGCACTTATACTATTATCATACATAGCTTCACAAGAAACCGTTGGCAAGTAGTATTCACCTAGATAAGTTGCATTTAGCAAAACTTTAAAAGTTTTACTTTCTCCTTTTTTTAAATCAAAATAGGTTAAAACTCGATCATCCCTAATATCCTGATAAGTTGGTTGGTCTGCATTTTTATCTGATTCGACATCATCCATTCTTATATTTCTAATTTCCCATCCCGAAGGAAAGATATGTGTTAAAGCCATTTCTTTATAATCACCTCTCATTCCTGGATGTTTGATCTGAACTTCAGCAATAAAATCAGTTCCCTGATCAAGATTTGAAGGATCTATCATTTTTCCGTCAAGAGTTAAATATTTAACAGATAATTTCAGATTGTTCTCTGCATTGGTCTTATCCCCAACAGCTGGAACTCCTTCTAATTGCTGTTTGATAAATAGAGTTTTGTTTCCTGTATTTTTTATGGAGATAGCTCCTGAATCATCTCCATTTATTTTAAGATCGATTTGTGATATCACAGCTTTTTGATCAACACTTTTATTTTTACTGTTCAAAACATATTGATAACTTATCTTTTTTTCCGAGTCATCTGTATCACCAATAAATTTAGCAACAGCAAGTATGGTATATGCTGTGGTTTGCGTGCTATACCATTTGTTTGACGACATATCATTTACCAGATCATCTAAAACCCCCTTTGCCTCATTTTTTCTTTGTAACAGGCTTAAAGTTTCCAAGATCATCGCTTTGTCTCTAACATCACTTCCATAAGAATAAGAAAGTTCATTATAGGCCTTTACATCCGTTGTTTGATTGGCAATTAAATTCTCAGCTACTCTCTTTTTCCCGATTAAATAATAGGCAGCTGCCAATCGCCATTTAGCCTGAAGTGTTAGGTTCTTTGAAGACTTTAATCTGTTCATTGCTCCTAAAACCGGCTTTTTTGCCAAAGCAAGTGTATATAATCGGTATGCCTGAGTTAATTGATTACTGGAATAGGAATGTCCGCTATCTGCCGTCCAGTTATTTGCTCTTTGTCGTTGAAATTTGATCCAGTTAGCTAAAAAAACAGGAGGTAAACTATAGCCTTTTGCTTTGGCTTCCAACATAAAATGACCGGCATAGTTTGTTCCCCAATCACTTGCTGTATTTTGCTCACCAGGCCAATAAGATAAACCGCCAGATGCGATTTGAAAAGAGCGCATTCTGTTGATTGCAGTTTTTATATTTTCTTCAATTTCATTCTTTTCACCAGCACTTAATTCCAATAAATTATTGAGATATAATTGAGGAAAAACAGAGGAGGTTGTTTGTTCTACACAACCATGTGGATAAGTAATCAAATATTGTAATCGTTCTTCTAATTTTAAAGAAGGAATGGTTGATACCTCAACAACACCTTTATTAGTGCCTGACATCCCAATAGGTTTGTAATTGTTTTTCCAGGTTTCTCCCGGTTCAATAACTGCACCTACTACATCGGTAATACGAGGGTTCGGTGCTCTAACATCTAATTCAATATTGTAAACAGATTTTTCTAAACCACTTTTAGCAATGATCTTTACTTTAGCAATACCCAATTGTTTGACAACATCTAAATTAAAATTTACAACTTTGTCTCCTACTTGAGAGAAATGAACAGACTTATTTGTTTGATCATTGTTCAATAATAAGCTATTGGTTTCAATGGTTATGGTAACATCTTTCACTTTTTTATCCATTGCAAAAACAGTTACTGGTAGGGCTACTTTTTCTCCTGGGCCAACTACTCTTGGTAGAGTGGCTAAAACCATCAAAGGCATTTTAACCGGTGTGGTTTTATCGGTTGAGCCATAAGCAGATCCATTTTTGGCAATCACCATTGTTCTTACAGAACCTATATAATTTGGCATTTGGATCTTGTGGGTGTTTTTTCCCTTTGCAGATAATTCAAAAGGACCTAAGAATTTGACCACAGGTTTAAAACGATTGGCTTTAGCACCAGCACTGTTATTTAAATATTCATCTCCTCCTAAAGCAAGCAAACCCGACATTTTACCGGTAAATGCACCCATCACGTATTTATACATATCCCAGGTTTTTACACTCAATGCTTCTTTTGCATTAAAATGTTGCCACGGATTCGGAGTTTTAAATCGGGTAAGATCTAATAAGCCATCATCGACTACCGCTAAAGAATAAGTCATTTTATTACCATTTGCTTCACTCACATTCACGATGAATTTTCGATCAGGTTTTAAAACTTTTGGCATAGAAATTACAGGTTCTAAATGTGATTCCTTATTTTCAATGGTTACTCCCTGAATTCCGTAAAGTCTTATAGGTAAATCATTTTTTACATTGTTATGTGGTTGGATCAATGTTAAATTGAAAAAGACATTAGGTGTCATTTCTTCGGTTGCTTCTATTTCAAAACTATTTTGTCCTTCTTCCATATTTATCCAAAAAGTTTGTAAAATTTTTGAACCTGATTCTATGCTTACTAAAGTTCTACCTTGTTTAGAAGTAGGAATATTCACTTTTATTTTTTCACCAACCTGGTATGTTTTTTTATCGGTTGAAAAGGTTAACATTTCGGCACCACCGGGGTTTTCACCGCCGCCATTATCCCACCAGCCTTTATAGGTAACATAAAATGCCTGTCCGGCACTATGACCTGTAACAGGATCAATTATCTTGATAAACTTTCTTCCATAATAATTTCCACCAAGGTTCAACTCATACATTGCTTTACCATTTTTGGTGCTAATGGTAGCTGTTTTAATCAAATTTTTATTTCGATTTGCAACATATCTGGAAAGATTATCCTGATCAGATCTTTCCCACCACCATCTCCAGTACACATCATAAATTTCAATCTTTAAGTTTTTACGATCTACTAACTTCCCGTTTTCGTCAACAGTAACAATCGGAATTATATTTGTTTCATTGGAATAAAGAGCTCCATTCCAGCCATTTCCTTTCGGAACTTTAATTCCAACATAGCCACGATAAGGAGAATAAGGAATGCTCATTTGATTGACAGAAAAATCACCTCCTTTTTCAAATGCTCTTATTTTAAAATGAGCATTTAACATTCCGGGTGCATTTTTTTGTACCTGAAAGTCAGGTTGTACTATTGCCTTGCCATTTCCATTTAATTTACCCTCAAAAATAATTTTTTCTTCTGCGATAAATTCTTTAGAAGGATCGTCAAAAACAAAATCCTTAAATTGTTTAAAGGCAGTACTTCCTTTTGTTAATTTGAGTTCAACATCTGCTTTTAAATTTCCTGCAATAGCACCATGTAACCATTTTACTTCCAAATCACCATTTGATCTTTTATTATCAGATAAAAAAGGTTTGTGAAAATCCAGATCAATCTTTAATCTGTTTGGTTTTATTGCTTCAATTTTCAAAACCTTTTCAAAAACAGAACCTCCTAATTTGATCTTTGCTCTCCAATTTCCAGTAGGAGCATCTTTGGTAGTTACGGTTCTGAAATCGTAAAATCCATTTAAAGAAGTTGATTTAATATTTCTTTCATACAGTTGATATTCAGGTGTATATAATTCCATGACAACTGGATGATTTTCAGGAATCACCTTATTTTTATCCTCTAAAATAAATGATAGAAATATAGAATCCCCGGGTCTCCAGACTCCTCTTTCTCCAAATACAAATCCTTTTACTCCCTTTTTAAATATTTGCCCACCAATATCAAACATGCTCAATGAAAGAGCCGAACCATCATCCAGTTTTAAATAACCTTTCTGTTTACCTTTTTTGGCAATTAGTAAAAATGGTTTTTTCTTTAGATCAATTCTTATAAAGCCATCAGTATTGGTTAATTTTTTATCAATAACTTGATTTTGAAAGTTGTAGATCTCAATTTCTACATCTGGAATTGGAGCTGTTGTTTTTATGTCAGTTATAGCAATGGTCATTGCATTTCCAAACCCACTTTTCGCTATAATTCCAAGGTCAGAAGCCAGAATATTTCTAGAAATAAATCTTTCGTTAACCATATAATAGGTTAGTTTACAAGGATTATCCCTATCGTTATAAACAAAATTATTGCTATAGGAATAATCAACGTCATCATAGTAATAATAATCGGAAGGATTATCATAAGAAGCTTCTTCGGGGTCTTCTCCTAATAATTTAAAAGAACTGTTATCATTTGTGTTTTCATCACAAGGATATAAAGATTGACTTTGGTTAAAACTTAGAATTACTCTGTATAAAGAACCAGTCTCAACATTGATTAATTTAGACAGATCGATAGAAAATGGATTCCAATTTTCATAATTTACAGGTTTATTAGATTTTAAAGAAATTTCACCTTTAAAAACAATGCGTCCAACCCGCTTCATTTCTCTATTTCCATCAAACTGATTTACCTGTAAAAACTGTGCTATATTTTTTTCAAAAACCTTGATGATCTTAATGCTGACAGCATTCAGATTTACTGCTTTAAAAGGAAATATCAAACCATTGGTACTTGGCATAATTACTCCTTTCCCCAACAATTCAACAGCAGGTTTTACACTGGAAAAGGTGATTTGATTTGTAAATGAATTTATCAACTGGTAACCCATACTATTCCTTACTCCATCAGTCACATGTAAATTAACGGATCCTTTTTGACGTGTAATCGGATATATTTTTACAGCATTTTTTTCTCTGATGATTTTCACCTTTGTTCCCGATTGCAGATAGATCAATCCTTCCAGATCTTGTTTGGTTGCAATTGGATCAGAAAAATAAATAGTTATAAATTGCTCGGGTTGTTGGGTAATTTTAACATCCAAAACTTTAAATTCTCCTAAAGGTGGAACTTCAAATACCTTTTCATTTTCTTTATCGAAACCAAGTTCCTTTCCATTCCATTGCAAAATTATCTGATTTCTGTTTTTTGTTCTTTGCACACTGTCAATAACAAATTGATGTGTTTTTCCTTCTGGATTATGTTCCCACCTTATAAATAATTCTTTTCCATCTTGAAAAGCTTCAAAAGCATTTTCTATATTTCCACTTTCTGCATAATCATAAGTTAGTACATTTCCATTTATTATTTGCCATTTCAGGTCTTCATTATCTATGGATTCCATTCCTAAAAAATCAACATCAACTGCTTGTTTTAAAACCTGAAATTGAAAATTAAGTATTTCTAATTTTTTAGGAACACTTATGAGTTTAGAAAGAAAGAAATGAGCATCAAATAATTTACCGGAAGGTAATTTTTCTGTAGGTCTGAATTCAATGGTTTGCTTATCCAGCCAATAGGCATCGCCATCAATACTTGGTGTAAAATCAAATAAATTTTTATCAATTATTTCATTGATCTTTGCATTATTGTGCGTTTCCGTCAAACGGATCTTTATGGTGGATTTTTTACTGATCACTCCACTGGTAAAACCTGAAATATATCCGGTGAAATCAGCATCAATTTTTTTGGTAAGTTTTTCTTTATTACATTGAATGAAGAATGAACTTAAAATAAGAATAATCAATAAAGGCTTTAGGCTTGAAAAGTAATACATGTGACCGGAAATAATTTAAAGTTAGAGTAATATTTATTTAAAGAAATCCTACTTTCAAATCTACAAAAGAAAAAGAAATAACTCTACTTGTTTTACTCAAAAACCGTAAAAATTTTATCAAATTTTATAAACCCATAATTCTGGATTTTGTCTTTGCACTTCTTTAAAAAGAACAAATGCTAAAATAGTTTTACCGGTAGTTCTATCGGTATGTATTTTACCCAATTCCTGCTTGGTAGAAACCATATCTCCTTTTTTTACAGTTACATTATCCAGATTTTTATATACTGAGATATAGTTACCATGTTGTACTAAAACTGCTTTCTTTTTACCAGGTAATACCTGAATTGCCAAAACTTTTCCATTAAAAACAACTCGTGCATTAGCTCCTTTTTCTGTTGCATAAAACACACCGTTACTTTCAATTGTAATACCTTTAAGTGTTGGATGCGGTTGCTTTCCAAAGTGCCTCACAACAACCCCTCTTTTAACCGGTGAAGGTAATCTTCCCTTATTTGAAAGAAAATCTTTTTCTAATTCTCTTGCTTCGGGTGTTAATGCAAAACCTGAACTTTTAAGATTTTTCTTATTATTTTTCTTTTTAGATCTGGCAATGGCATCTCTAATTAATTTTTCAATTTTTTTATCAATTGCTTTTTCTGCCTGTTGTTTTTTCCTTATTTGAGCAGTATATTTTTTCTCTTTCTTTTTTACCGATTTCACCAAACTTTCACGTGAAATCATTTCTTTGTGAATACTGTCTTTTTCTTTGGTATTGGCTAATAAAAGAGCTTCTTTTTCCGACTTAGTTTCTTTTAAATAATCATTTAAATTTTGAAGCTTAACCGTTTCAATTTTGATCTCTTCTCCTTGTTTTTCCCGGTAATCATTGTATTGTTTTATATACTGCATCCGCTTATAGGCCTGCAAAAAATCTTTTGAAGAAAGTAAAAACATCAATCTGCTCTGTTTTGTTCTACTTTTATAGGACTGAACCACCATATTGGCATAATCTTTTTTCAAAAGCTCTAAACGGTCTTGTAAAACATCAACCTCTTGTTCATTTTCTTTGATCTCTTTAGATAATTGTTTGGTTTCTTGATTTATCGTTTCAATCAATTGTGTTCTAACCTTAATTCGTTTATTAAGATCCGAAAGATCCGAAAGTAAATTCTTTTCTTTTTCTTTAGATCTAAACAATAATGAGTTGATTTGCTTGATCTCTTTTTGAAGTTTAATTCTTTGTTTTTCAAGATCTTGCCTGCTTTGTGCAGCTCCTAAAACAGAAAACAACATAAAAACAATCACAATAAAAAAATTGTTCAATAAAGAACTTTTATTTATCCATCTTTTATGTTTCTCAAATATCATTTAATCCTGATCAATTTATATCCGTTTGGTATTTTAAATGGAAATCTTAACGGTGTATCAAATAAAACACTTCTATAACTTACATTAATACTTGTTCTTCTCTTTTTATCAACAGCTTTAATAACAAATCCTTTGGGGAACAAAGATTCATCTATTTTATTAAAATCTTTATATAATACTGTTAAATTT
>JAUVCP010000375.1 GCA_030590765.1 Flavobacteriaceae bacterium
TGGAGAAAAATTCATGCCATGGACAAAAGGAGTTGCTTCAAAAATATCTTTAGAAAAACAAATGAAGAGTTGGAAAGTTATTTTTAAAAGTTTATTTAAAGTTTTCTTTTTACCAACGAGCTTAATAATGGGTGTTGCAGTTTTTATCAACTCCATTGGAAATGGTATCATGGATACATTGCTTCCAGTTTTTACGATACAAGAAATAGGGTGGACAAATTCTGACTATTCACAAATTATGGCAACAGCAAACATAGTTGCTGGTTTATCTGGAATGTTTATTGGAGGAGCATTAGTAGATATTTATGGTAAAAAAAGAATGATGTCAATTTATCTGATTGCTCTTATCATTCTAACAATATCTATGGCTGTTTTTAGCAATTACTGGCCAACGACTTTTTTTGTTCCTTCATTTATAATTTCGTATTATATTCTATATACTTTTTTGACAATTGCAATATTTGCATCAGCAATGGAACTTTGTTGGAAAAGAATTTCAGCAACTCAATTTACGCTTTATATGGCTATAAGTAATTTGGGGAGAGCAGCTGGAGCTGGATATCTAGGATTTTTTAAAGATTTTTTGATAAAATGGGAATATGTTATTCTTATTTATACGGTTGCTTCTTTAATAATGCTAATACTACTTAGATTTATGAATTTCAATAAGCACTTAACAAGTATTGAGGTTTTAGAAAATAACCATTTAAATTGAGTTAATTATGACAAAACTCTTACGAAATATCCGTAAAAAACGAAAAACAGGACTTATAAAAAAAATGATACAAATTAATCTGGTCACTAGATTGCATTTTTCAAACAAGTTCTTTGATAAAAAAAAAGAGTAGTTCGGACAATATACCGTTGGCTTTGTCCTAAACGAATTGTATGTAAAACTATTTATTTGTTATTTCGGTGTAGAGACAGGTTAGTCTTTTATAATAAAAGCTTATGATGCATTACCAAAAGGAGGAGTCATAGTAGAATTGAAAATATTATTGATGATAACAGATCAAAAAATGCTTTTGGATTAATGACGTCATTAAATATGCTGATCGAAACCGAGGGAGGTTTTGATTTTTTAGCTGCTGATTTTGAAGAATGGGCACATAAAGTCGGGTTCAGTAATATTTCAGGAATGCCATTAACCGGGCCTTCCTTCCAGTGCAGTGATTGCTATAGAATAACTAATAATTAATAGAGAAAGGGTTGAAAAACAATATAAACAATGAATTAGTTCCCCTTACAATTTCAACCCTTTTTTTACTTTGAAAAGCAACAAAACATATGGAAGACACCCTTGAAAATGAAAAGAAAGAGTTAATCAATTTAAACAGACTTTGGAGAAATACACAGGAGCTTGATCTTAAAGGTTCCACCTTAAAAAAGGTTAAAAATAAAATTTTAATAAAGATCTCTAACTGTGAAAAAAAGATACTTAAACTTCAGGAAAAAATATCTAATGGTGGAAAGTTCTAAATTTTCATGTTGTATTAGAAAAAATAATGTTTGAAATAAAAAATAAAATGATTGTTTTTTTGTTGACAAAGACAAATAGAAAAGCACGAAAAATAGAATCATTCTTAAAATTACAGACCAAAAATCAATTGGTTTTTTCACTGGATAAAAAACAAGCATTCACTTCTATAAGGGTACTAAAGAGGTAAGTTTGTTTTAAATTTTACAAAATTTAGCTTAATCATGAAAATATACACTGTAAAAAATATATTATTCGTCTACTTAATTTGTTATTTTATGTAACAAAAATATCAAAACCTAATTTATCATATAGATTTTTAGATTTTCTATTAAAAAATCTCTGTTTTTTAAATTATCAATAATATTTTCATTCATTCATTCCTATATAAGGTAAAGTACAAGAAAAACTTTTAAATTTGTGCCTGTATTTTGAAGTGGTTTAATAAAGGAAATTTAACTGAATTAAAAATCCTGTTTTAGGTCTCTTCATATTTTTATGTTTAAGAATTAAATAATTATACAGAAATAAGTTATGAGATTAGTTGGTAAACCAAAACTTAAATTGCGAGAAGATGCAAGAGATTTTATCGATTTATATTTATCGTTAGGACAAAGAGCCGAGAATTTTTTACCCAGACATATTGTTGATAATTTAAAATGGTTTACCCGTTTGTGTTATGAAGAACCTGATGATCCGGCAATTCAACAAAAAGAGATCGACCGTTTGCTTTTGGAATTAAAAGAGGCTATTCCAGGTTATTCAGATGTTTCTTTAATGCTCTTTCCGCATGATGAATCAAAAGCATTTGAATACAGAACAAAAAAGGATGTATTTCATCAACGATTGATTTCTTTGATCGATACAGAAGCAATCAATGAAAAGGAACAAAGACAGGCAAAAAACATACTAAATTGTCATGATTATTCCGTTGGAACACCTCCTGTTACCCAAACAAATTTAAACTTTAGGTATTCCATTCTTTTAGGAAATCAGGTATCTGAATTACGTAAATTCAGAGAAGTGATAGGAGTAAATGACGATATTCAGGAAGCCCAGTGGAAATATCTTTTAGATGTTTTTGATCAAATGGTGGTACAAAGTTCTCACTATACAACTGCTGCAGAAAAATCTGATTTTCTTACCCGATCTGTTCAAACAGTAAATTTTAAAGGATTAAGCGGTTTTTTAAAAACAGTAGTAAGTGGTAGTTCTGATACAGCCATTAAATTGATCAAAGAAGAGCTTTTTAATCCTGAAATTGTTAAGGATATTGATTTTACAGATGAGAATTCTTTATTCAATACGATCAACGAAGATAAAACAAGTGTTTTTGTTATCCGGGTAGCTCATTTACGAAAAAATGTATTCAATAAC
>JAUVCP010000236.1 GCA_030590765.1 Flavobacteriaceae bacterium
AATATTTAAAGGCTTAAGTTTAATCACTTAAGCCTTTTTTTTTACCTTAGTGTTTCAATTACTCAAATTTATATGATGAAACACCTTTACTTATTTATTTTAATTCTATTTACCCCTTTTGTTTTATTTAGTCAAGATCGATTTTTAACAGTAAGTTCAAAAGATTCGATTAATAATTTACCTAGGTTTAAAAGTAGCCTTGGTGTAAATATGAAATTAAATGCTTATTATGATCTTTTTGGTGGTTTACAAGATAATGAAACTTTTAACGTTGGATTGATCAATGTTTATGGAGATAATGATACCAGTAGTTTCCATGTGGATATGTATCAGACTCAAATGAAATTTGAATCAAATTTTGTTTTTGAATCTGGTAGAGAAGTTTATGCTGTTGTTGAATGGGATTTTTGGGGTGGAAATGGCCATATGCGCTTACGAAAAGCTTATGTCGAATCAATGCATTGGCAAATTGGTCAAAACTGGAATGCCTTTGGTGATGAAGTTTTGTGGCCCAATATTATGGAATGGGAAGGTCCTCCTTCTGGTATTTGGGTAAGATCTCCACATGTAAAATATTTCAATACTTTTAAAAATAAAGATTGGAGCTATGAAATTAGTTTAGAAGCTCCAATAACCGATTTTAATCGTTTTGAAGAATTTGACACATTAGTGGATGATGAATACCAATTAACTCCTGATTTAGTATTGGCACTTAAAAATACGCACAACTGGGGTCATATCAGATTATCATCTATTTTAAGAAGTGTGAGATATTCTTTAGATGGAGAAACCGATAGTTTTATTGGTTATGGTTTTTCTCTTTCCGGAATATATAAGACAGAAAACAGAAATAATTTTCAATTTCAATTAGTAGGAGGGAAAGGCATTACAGGATATATGACCAGTGTAGCAGGTTTGGGTTATGATGGTTACCCTAATTCAAACAACGCAATTGAAGCTACTCCAATTATTGGTGGGTGGGGTTCATATGAATACTACTTTACAAAAAAACTTCACTCGAATATTGTATTTGGATTTACTAGTTTTGATCTAACTGATGTAAACAGGCATTTGCTTTACCCTGATATTTCAGAAGATTTCATTGTATTGCAAGGAGATGCAGATCACGCTCATTATTATGGTATTTTTAATTTTATGTATGATGCCTATGAAAGAATGACTATTGGTTTGGAATTAGATTACGGAGTAAAAAATTTAGATGCAAATGGTATCTTAAATGATATATTTATAAACGACTCTAAAAGTAGAGATGCGATGCGCGTTAGTTTTGGTTTTATGTTTTATTTCTAAAAATTTACTCAATAAATTAGTTTAAATTAGCCAACATTATTTAATTTAAAAAAAATTGATGAAGTTAATTTTAACCTCTTTGGGAATTTTAATAATTTTTTCCTTTTTCGTTTCCTGTAATTCAAAATCTGAACAAAATAATTATAAGAAATTAGCCGATTCTTTTAATGTGCATCAATATATTGATGGTTATGTAGGCGATAAGAATTGTGTTTCGTGTCATGAAAAAGAAAATGGATTATGGAAAGGATCACACCACGATCTCGCAATGCAAATAGCCAATGACTCAACCGTTTTAGGAGATTTTAATGATGTTAAAATACAAATTGATGGAGTTAAGTATCACTTTTATAAAGAAGATAAAAAGTTTTTAGTTAAAGTTAATGAAATCGATGGCTCTGAAAAAAAATATCAAATTTCATATACATTTGGAGTAACTCCTTTGCAACAATATCTTGTTGATTTTGATAGAGGTCAAAAACAGGTTTTAAGAGTAACCTGGGATTCAATAGACACCAAATGGTTCCACCAATATGCAGGTGATAAAATTTTAACACATGATTGGCTACATTGGACAAAAAGTGCTCAAAACTGGAATACCATGTGCGCCGAATGTCATTCTACTAATTTAAAAAAGAATTATTTTGTTGAAAAAGACTCTTTTCATACTACTTATTCCTACATCAACGTAAGTTGTGAAATGTGTCATGGTCCTGGGGAAAAGCACCTAAATTGGGCAAATACTGATCCAGATTCCATTGATAAAAATTATCAAATTTTAAATGGTAAAACACAACAGGAGCAGGTTAATCTTTGTGCACCCTGCCATGCCAGAAGAACAAAACTTACCGAAAATTTAGTACCGGGTAAATATTTTGATGACCAATATATGATTCAAACAGTAAATACCAATTTTTATCATGCGGATGGTCAGATTGATGATGAAGATTATGTTTTTGGTTCGTTTATGCAAAGTATGATGTATGCCAATAAGGTAAAATGTAGCGATTGTCATGATATGCATTCCATGCAATTAAAATTTGAGGGTAATACTTTATGTGCACAATGTCATGTGAATACAACTTATGATACGAAAAAACATCACTTCCACGAAGAAAATACAGAAGCGAGTCAATGTATCAACTGTCATATGACAGGTAAAAATTATATGGGAAATGATTTTAGGAGAGATCATAGTTTTAGAATTCCTCGTCCGGATCAAAGTGTAAAATACAACACGCCAAATGCCTGTAAAGGTTGTCATGATGATCAATCTAACCAATGGGCTGCCGATTATATCAAAAAATGGTATGGCTCAACAAGAAGAGATCATTATTCTGATGGATTGATCTTAAGTTCACAACAAAACTTATCTGAAGATCAACGAAAAGATCTTGATGATTTTATCAATAATTTAAAATATCCTGCAATTACAAGAGCTACTGTTATTTCCAATTTGAATTATACAACAAATGAGCAATTTATAAGTTTGTTTACAGCTTTAAAGGATTCGTCAGCACTAGTAAGATTTAATGCACTTCAAAAATTTAGATATCTACCTTTAGAAGAAAGAACACCTGTTGTTTTAAAGCATTTGACTGATACTACAAAAATGGTTAGAATTGGAGCTGCTGAAATTGCCATAGGAATAGATGAGAATAATTTGAATGATATTGACAGAACAAATCTGATCAATGCAAGAAGAGAACTTGAATCCATGATGTATAGTAATGCTGATTTCTCAACAGGAAGAATGCAATTGGGCGACTACTATTTACAAAATAATGATTTAGAAACTGCGATTAAGCATTATAAAATGGCATTGGAAAAAGATAGTTTATTGATGCCAGTATATTCAAATTTAGCTACTGCTTACAGTATAAAAGGAGAGAATGATCAAGCTATGCAAATATTGCAAGCTTGGATAAAACTAGAGCCAACTATTAGTAGACCCTTCTATTTAAGAGCTCTTTTAAATTTTGAATTAAAACAAGATGATAAAGCTGTTGCCGATCTAAAAAAAGCAATTGAACTTAATCCAAATGAAACTCGTTCAATGTATAATTTGGCAACTTACTATTTTCAGGATAAAAAAGATTTAAAACTGGCTGAAAATTATATCCAAAAAGCATTGAAAGTTGACCCAAATAATACTGATTATAAATATTTACTAGCCCTTATTTACAGAGATTGGGGTAAGTTTAAATCAGGTCAGAAAATCATGAATGAGCTAAGAGCTAATGAAAATAGATAATTTGGGTATAATAATTTTTTGATTTATAAAATGATTTTATCTAACTTGTAGGAACTTCGTACTCTCCGAAGTTTGTTTTTAACTTTCCACATCATTTCGTCATTCTTTGAGCACCTTTATATAATAGCTATACATCTTATATTCAGTGAATTACTTAGTTAAAAACTACTTTTTCACATACATTTTTAAATAAACCAAGATCAATATAGAAAATAATCCACAAATAGTAAAACCAATAAATAGGGGCAGGGCAGTGGTTATCACATATTTCCCAATAAGTGTACTTATAGGAACAGCCATCATAGTGGAGATAAAACCTGTAATTGACGAGGCAATACCTGCAATATGGCCAACGGGTTCCATAGCAAGTGCTCGTAAATTTCCGAAAAGGAAACCAATCGCAAAAAATTGTAAACCAAAGAAAGTTAGTAAAATATAAATACTTGGATTTGGAGTATTGTAATAAATACCAGTGTAAAAAACAGATATAAGAAAAAAAGAGATCAGGGCAATAGTTATCAGTTTTTCCATACCAAATCTTAAAACCAGTGTTCCGTTTAAAAAAGTAGCGGAACCAACCGAAATGGCCAAAGCAGCAAATATATAAGGAAATTCATCTGTCATTTGGTATTGAGTTTGAAAGATCTGCTGAGCGGTGCTTAAATAAACCATAAATGATCCGGTGATAAATCCAGAAATAATGGTAAAACCGATAGATCTTTTGAATTTTATTAATTCTTTTAATCCATCTGCAAAAATATGTGAAGTAAATTTAATTCGCTGATTTTCTAAAAGTGTTTCCGGTTGCCTAATCCAAAACCAAAAAGATACCAATACAGTGAAAAAAAGTTGTATATAAAAAATAGCCTGCCAGTTATAATGATCTAATACAAATTTACCCATGGCTGGGGCAACTATGGGAACCAGAATAAAAACTACGGTAATAAATGACATGATCCGTGCCATATAATCTCCACTGTAAGAATCTCTTACTATGGCAATGCTAATCGTTCTCGGTGCTGAAAGTCCGATACCTTGTAAAATTCTACCAAAGATCATGGTATTTAGATCTGTAGCATATATACAAATGAAACTGGCTATGATAAATACTCCAAAGCCCATAAAAACGATGGGTTTTCTTCCTAAACTATCAGAAATTGGGCCAAAGAATAAT
>JAUVCP010000148.1 GCA_030590765.1 Flavobacteriaceae bacterium
ACCTAGCCGGCGAGAAAGTTCACTCCATTCTTTTTTATTAACATTTTCAAAGTTATAAACAAAGAAAAAAGAAACCAAAAAAGAAACTCTCTACATCATTATCATCATATAATTTATTTAAGTTAATTTTACAAATACAAACCTAAAGGCCGGCGTGGCAGGATGATAGTTCTTTTTGGTTATTTTGTTGAATTTAAAAAGGATGATCTTATCAAAACCCAGCTTTTCAGCTTCAATAATTCGTTGTTCTATACGGTTTAGAGCTCTTATTTCTTCTACCAGACCAACTTCAGCAGCAAAACAAACGTTTTGCGGTATTGCCACCTCTTCATTGGAAGACTAAATAGCACAATTACATTATCAATGTATGGGTTTAGAATTGTTTTATGTAAAAGACAGTCTGAGCACAGAGGAAAATAAAGTTCAAAATAATTAGAGAGAATAGCATACTCTTACTAATTATAAATTAGTAATAAAAAAAAATTAAAATATGAAAAAATTATTTCTTCTTATATTTTATTTAGTATTAAGTTTAAGTCTTTATTCGCAAACTCAATTTGAAAAGGGCTATTTTATTGACGATAATGATATTAGAACTATTTGTTTTATTAAAAATTTAGATTGGAATAAAAATCCAAATAAAATTGAATATAAAAAATCTGAAACTAGCGAATTAAATACGGCAACCGTTAAAAATATTAAAGAATTTGGTTTCAGTAATATAAAATATAAAAGATTTACAGTTGATGTAGATAAATCAAGTACTTATCTTATTCAGTATAGCTATTCTAACAGACCTGTGTTTAAATCCGAAACAGTATTTTTAAAGTTATTAGTTAAAGGAAATGTTAATTTGTATAGATATTCAGGAGAAAATAATAGACTATTTTTTTACAGTATAGATGATGTTAGTGCAACACAGTTAGTTTATAAAAAATATAAATCAACAGAAACCGAAATTAAGACAAATGAAAGTTACAAACAACAATTATTGAATAATGTAAAATGTGATAGGATTACAGTTGAACAAATTAAGAAGCTCAAATATTTTGAGAATGATTTGGTGAAATTTTTCCAAAAATATAATACATGTGAGAATCTCGAAATTGAGTATAAAGAAAAAGAAAAAAAGGATCTTTTTAATTTAACAATTAGACCCGGATTAAATATAACAAAATTTAGTATCAATAGAGATGGAGTAACTAATCCTTCTGATATTGAAGTTGATTTCGGCAATGTGTTAGGTTTTAGGATTGGAGTTGAAACAGAATTTTTTATGCCATTCAATAATAATAAATGGTCAGTATTTTTAGAACCCATTTACAATCAATTTAGTGATACAGGCGAAAGGTTAAATTATGAAAATGGAAAGGTTGATATTCTATATAAAACATTAGAAGTACCGATTGGAATAAAGCATTATTTATATTTAAATCAAGAATCAAAATTTTTTATAAACGCTTCTTATGTTTTGATATTTGATTTAAATTCTAATGTTGATTTTGAATATGAATATTCAAGAGATTTAGAGTTTACAAAAAGAAAAACAAATATTGCTTTTGGTATTGGATATTGCTTTAAAGACAGGTATGGATTAGAAATTAAATATTTCCTTAATAAAAATAGAAATTTCGCGAATAGTAATGAATACCACTATCAAATACAAAACACATCATTAATATTTGGATATACTATTTTTTAAAAAAAATATTAAAACAACCTTATTTTATTTTGTATTGGATCAACCTCTTCAAAGCTAACAATTTTATTGTTGTCAAAACAAAACACTTACCACATCTTCAATTTTTGAAACTTTTATAATTTCAATCCCGCCTGCCGGCGTGGCAGGATGATAATTCTTTTTGGCTATTTTGTTGAATTTAGAAAGAATGATCTTTTCAAAACCTAGTTTTTCTGCTTCAATTATTCGTTGTTCTATCCTGTTGACGGCTCTAATTTCTCCCGCAAGACCAACTTCAGCAGCAAAACAAACGTTTTGTGGTATTGCTACCTCTTCATTAGAAGATAAAATTGCACAAACTACTGCCAGGTCAATTGCAGGATCTTCCACCTTGAGTCCGCCAGCGATATTTAAAAATACATCTTTCGCTCCCAGTCTGAAACCAGCACGTTTTTCTAAAACTGCCAAAAGCATATTCAATCGTTTGATATTATATCCCGTGGAAGAACGTTGAGGTGTACCATAAACAGCTGTACTTACCAAAGCCTGCACTTCAATCATCAGAGGACGCATACCTTCTAAAGTTGCGGAAATTGCTGTGCCGGTAAGGTCAGAATCTTTTTCAGAGATCAATATTTCTGATGGATTTGAAACTTCACGTAAACCAGTATTTAACATTTCATAAATTCCAAGTTCTGCTGTAGATCCAAATCTGTTTTTTTGTGCCCTAAGTATTCTGTAGGTATGATTTCTGTCTCCTTCAAACTGTAAAACAACATCCACCATATGCTCTAAGATCTTAGGCCCGGCTATGGCACCTTCTTTGGTAATATGACCAATTAAAATCACCGGGGTACTTGTTTCTTTGGCAAATTTGATCAACTCAGCTGCGGTTTCTCTTATTTGTGAAATACTTCCTGGTGAAGCCTCAATATAATCAGTATGTAATGTTTGAATAGAATCAATTACTACCACATCTGGGTTGGTTTGTTCAATGATCTTAAAAATGTTTTGGGTCTTTGTTTCGGTCAATATCAAGCAATTCTCATTCTTTCCTGCCAGTCTTTCTGCCCTCAATTTTATTTGCGACTGACTTTCTTCACCGGAAACATACAGTACTTTATTTTGCATCAATAATGCAATTTGTAGTAATAAAGTCGATTTTCCTATACCGGGTTCACCTCCCAACAAAACAATGGATCCATTTACCAATCCACCACCTAAAACTCTGTTTAATTCCTCATTATTAGTAGGAATTCTATCTTCGTCTGAAATAGATATTTCATTTATTTTTAAGGCTTTGGATACTTTTTTTTGTGTAGAAGTTTGTTTCCAGGAGCTTTTTTCTTCCTTTTGAATTACTTCTTCCACAATAGTATTCCATTCATTACATGAAGCACATTTTCCTACCCATTTAGGGAATTGTGCTCCGCAATTCTGACAAAAAAAAGTAGTTTTAGTTTTAGCCATTTTAAAAATTGTTTATTACTCGTTCTCAACTGCACTCAAACGGACAGCCTTTTTTAAACTTTCAGATGGAGCATTAATAATTAATTTGTTTTGAATTTATTTAGCATCGATTAAAATCAAATTACTGAATAGAATTTTGTCAGTTCGAGCGCAGTCGAGAACTATCCCATGCAAGAACTATTCTTCAGGTTTATATTTATAATGTGTTGCGTTTCTACATTCGGATAATATTTGTAACATATCAAAATCTCCATTTGCTAAAGCTAATTTTTTCTTTGCACTCCATTTTTTAAGTTTCTTTTCAAAATAAATGGCTTGATTTACATCGTTGAATTCCTGATAAAAAATTAATTCAACCGGTCTTCTTCTATAGGTAAATGAAGATTTATTCTCTCCTTTCTGATGTTCCAAAAAACGTCTTTCCACATTATTCGTAAATCCCGTATATAATAATCCATCTGAACATTTTAGGATATAAATATAGTAGATTTTCACAGCTTTAAATTTATTATTTCTCATCAATAATCTCTCGACTGCGCTCGAGATGACAAATATATCAGATAAATAGATTCCTCTTATCCTTTAAGAGGAATTAATCAATTTATAAATATTGAATATTAGTTCAGGCATAATTGGTTTATCAATTTGAGAGCCACCAATTTGTCCGTTCTAGCGCAGTCGAGAACTCAATTCTCAACCTTTTTCAACTCCAAATCCTTCCCATCAAAAACGGCATAAGTAAAATGACTGATCCAGTCACCGGTATTGATATATTTACTGTTCTTATTCAGTTGAATTTCCATAGGATAATGTCGATGACCAAAAACAAAAAAATCACAGTGTTTACTTTCTAATTTTCTTTTGGCATATTGTACCAGCCATTCATTATCCTCTCCTAAAAATTTCACATCCTCTTCTCCTGAGATCAATTTATTTTGGGTTGATAAATATTGCGCCAGCCACATTCCAATATCCGGATGTAACCATTTGTATAACCATCTTGAAAGTGGATTGGTAAAAACCTTTTTCATTCGTTTATAACCTTTATCTCCTGGTCCTAATCCATCTCCATGACCAATTAAAAATGTTTTATTGTTAAAAATAAATTCTTTTGGATCTCTATAAGTTGGGATATTCAATTCAGTTTCAAAATAGTCTTTCATCCAAAGATCATGGTTCCCAACAAAAAAATAAATTGGGATCCCACTATCTCTAATTTCTGCAAGTTTACCTAAAACTCTCACAAAACCTTTTGGGACAACCGTTTTATATTCAAACCAAAAATCGAAAAGATCTCCCAATAAAAAAATAGCCTCGGCATCTTGTTTTATTTCATCCAGCCATTGTATAAATTTGACTTCTCTTTCCCTACTTTTTTCAAGGGTTGGAATACCAAAATGCTGGTCGGAAGCAAAGTATATATTTTTTTGTTTATTCATGTTTGAGATTCCTGATTTCTCAGGAAAAGACATTGGTATATATTAATTTTGATCATCTGCAAACCACTCGGCATAAGAATTCGCCGTTTCATACAATTTTAATGAATGCAAGGTAACTTCTTTTGGCAAAAGAGCTTTGATCCTATCTGCAAAATCAAACAACATATTCTCACTGGTTGGCTGATAAGGAACTAAAATAATTCGATGTGCATTTTCTTCGATCGTATTTGCAAGCTTTTTGTGCGGAGAATTTGCATTAAGAACAAGGGCATGATCAAAAACATCAACAATCTCTTTTTTAACGATACGTTTCAGATCACCAAAATCCATTACCATTCCGTTCTTAGGATTTTCTCCATCATCAATTGGTTCTCCAATAACGGTTACATATAAATGATAACTGTGACCGTGAATATTTTTACATTTTCCATCGTAGCCATACAAAGCATGGGCAGATTCAAAATCAAAATGTTTGGTTATTCGTATTTTTTTCATAATTAAGACACCCCTAAACCCCCTCTCAAGAGAGGAGTTTTGGAGGTTATATTTTAAATATTAAATGACTTCTAATTCTTTTCCCACTTTGATAAATGCAGTAATTGCTTTATCTAAATGTTCTTTATTATGTGCAGCACTTAACTGAACTCTGATCCTTGCTTTTTCTTTTGGTACTACCGGAAAGAAAAATCCTATTACGTAAATACCTTCTTTTAACAGTGCATTTGCCATATCCTGTGATAATTTAGCATCATAAAGCATAACCGGTACAATGGCAGCATCTGCTCCTACCAGATCAAAACCTGCTTCTTCCATTTTAGATCTGAAATAGTTGGTGTTTTCTTCTAATTTATCACGTAAAGAAGTATCAGTATCAATCATTTCAAAAACTTTTAAGGAAGCTCCAACAATTGAAGGGGCTAAAGAATTTGAAAACAAATAAGGTCTTGATCGCTGACGTAAAATTTCAATAATTTCTTTTGGTCCAGTGGTATAACCTCCCATTGCTCCACCAAGCGCTTTTCCCAATGTTCCTGTTATGATATCAACTCTACCCATCACATTCTTAAGTTCTACTGTTCCTCTTCCGGTTTTACCGATAAATCCGGTTGCATGACATTCATCTACCATTACCAAGGCATTGTATTTATCAGCCAGATCACATATTTTATCCAGTTGAGCTACAATACCATCCATGGAGAAAACACCATCCGTAACAATTATTTTAAATTGATGATTTTGCTTGTTTGCTTCGATCAATTGATTTTCAAGATCAGCCATATCGTTATTGGCATAACGATACCTTGCAGCTTTACACAATCTTACACCATCAATAATAGATGCATGATTCAATGAATCAGAAATAATAGCATCTTCTTTACTTAATAAAGGTTCAAAAACTCCTCCGTTAGCATCAAAAGCGGCCGCATATAAAATCGTGTCTTCTGTTTGGTAAAAATCGGCTATTTTTTGCTCTAATTCTTTATGAATAT
>JAUVCP010000025.1 GCA_030590765.1 Flavobacteriaceae bacterium
TAATTGTCTTAAATTATTTGCTTTTGCCATTGTAATCCCAAAATCAACGTCAACAGTGAGCCTACTTAAAAAATTTCTTCCAATAGGCTCTAAATAATTTACATCAATCAAATTTTCTTCAAAGGAATTTACTCCTGAATCAAGGTTAACTATACCTTTTTTATTTTCAATACTGTTGATTGAGCTGTTTAATCTCACTCCATCATTCATGCCGATGATAAAAATTCGATTACTTTTGATACTTACTACTTTTTGCCATTTTATTTTAAAGTCAGAATCACTATATTTTGTTTTTAAAATGATTACACTTTTATCCAGTTTCTTTATTTCGCCAACCAAAAGATCGTTATTTGATAAAAGTATAGAGTCATTATAAACAACCTTTTTTTTCTTTTTTAAAAGCTTTTTCCTTTCTTTAGGTTTCATATCAGAAATGGAATCATTCTGACTAAAAACATTTACAGAAAGAAATAAAAATAAAAAAGATAAGATTATATTTTTCAACATGGATTAGTAACTTTTATTTTCAAACAAATATAAAGATATTTTTTAAATTTTAACTTAACTAATATTTGCCCAAATATTCTTGTTTTTTGTTATATCTATATAGGTATTGTAAATATTTTTATTTTCTGTTTTTGACAGATTTGGGTCATTATTTAAGACTTCTATTGCAACACTTCTTGCTTTTTGTAACAACATGGAATCCTTTATAATATCAGCAATTCTCAAATTAAGTACACCACTTTGTTGCGTTCCCATCAAATCTCCAGGACCTCTCAATTTTAGATCAACTTCAGCTATTTTAAAGCCATCATTGGTTTCCACCATGGTTTGTAATCTGGTTTTAGCATCATTGCTTAATTTAGATCCGGTCATTAAAATACAATAACTCTGATCGGCTCCTCTCCCCACTCTGCCTCTTAATTGATGTAGTTGTGATAAACCAAAACGCTCAGCACTTTCAATGATCATAACACTTGCATTTGGCACATTTACACCAACCTCGATTACGGTAGTTGCTACCATAATATTAGTTTCACCATTAACAAAACGTTGCATTTCAAATTCTTTATTTGCCGGTTTCATTTTACCATGAACGATACTAACCTGATATTCCGGTAACGGAAATTCACGAACAATACTTTCATAACCATCCATCAGATCCTTATAATCCAGTGTTTTTGATTCTTCAATTAGAGGGTATACAATATAGACCTGTCTACCTTTTGAAATTTCTTCTTTTAAAAATTTAAAAACACTCAAACGATTATTGTCAAATCTATGAACAGTTTTAATAGATTTTCTTCCCGGAGGTAGTTCATCTATAATAGAAATATCTAGATCTCCGTAAACGCTCATGGCTAAAGTACGAGGAATAGGAGTTGCTGTCATTACTAAAATATGTGGGGGCAGTTTGTTTTTCATCCACATTTTTGCTCTTTGGGCTACTCCAAATCTGTGTTGTTCATCAATGATTGCCAGACCTAAATTTTTGAATATTACTTTGTCTTCAAAAACAGCATGTGTGCCAATAAGGATATCTAATTCTCCGTTTTCCAGCATTTCATGAATTATTCTCCTTTTGGCCGTTTTTACTGATCCTGTAAGGAGTTTAATGGTTATTGGCATTTCTTGCAAAAGTTCGCATACAGCATTGTAATGTTGTGTGGCTAAAATTTCAGTTGGAGCGATCATTGTGGCTTGAAACCCATTATCTAAAGCGATCAAAATGGTTAAAACAGCAACAATTGTTTTGCCTGAGCCTACATCACCCTGTAATAATCGGTTCATTTGTGCCCCGGTAATCACATCATTTCGTATTTCTTTGGTCACCTTTTTTTGCGCATTTGTTAGGTCAAATGGCAAGTTATTTTTATAAAAATCATTAAAAGATTGTCCTACTTTTTCAAATACAAAACCTTTAATATTTGTCTTTTTTAATAGTTTTTTTCTTATCAACTGTAGCTGAATATAAAATAATTCTTCAAATTTTAAACGATGTTGAGCCTTTGTTAGTAAAACCTGGCTTTTAGGAAAATGAATATTGAACATCGCTTCATTTTTATTTAAAAGCTGTAATACATCAATCAATTCATCAGACAATGTTTCCTGAAAACTACCATTAATTTCGGAAAATAATGTTTGCATGGCTTTTTGCATTACTCTATTTGTAAAACCTTTGTTGTTTAAAGTTTCAGTTGAAGGGTAAATTGGCTGCATTGCGGTTCGTAAATTCTTTTTATAATCACTAAGAAGTTCCATTTCCGGATGAGGCATACTGAACATTCCATTGAACCAGTTTGTTTTTCCAAAGATTACATAGGGTGTGTTAATTTTAATATGGTCTTTTAACCATTTTACACCTCTAAACCATACCAGATCTATTCTTCCGGTATCATCTATAAAAGTTGCTACTAGTCGGCTACCTCTTTTTTGGCTAACAGTTTTAAGAGAAGTGATTTTACCTACGATCTGTATATCAGAATTATTTTGTTGTAATTGATTTATTTTAAAGAACTGAGTTCTGTCAATATACCGGTTTGGAAAAAAATTAGCAAGATCGGCATAGGTATATATGCCTAATTCTTTTTTAAGCAATTCGGCTCGAGCCGGACCTATACCTTTTAAATATGCTATGGAAGTTTGTAAACTAATTTGAATTATTTTTAAGTGTTACGAAGATAAGTAATTGCATATTATTTGTACCTCAAGGGGTAAAATATTTTATTCACATAAGAGTTAAATGCCCAGAAACTTCAATGTTGTGTAAAGCACAAATATTCCGATCAAAATAACCGCTTCAATCTTTTGTAATCCTTTCTTTTTATAAAAGAAAAAAAGAACAACAAATGAAAGGATAAATAAAAAAGAAAGATCAAAGATGATAAGCTTCTTTTCAATGCTTAGTTCAGAGATACTGGCACCCATTCCTACTGGAATCAACATATCAAAAATATTACTTCCTATAATGTTTCCTATAGATAATCCGACTGCTTTTTTTCTTAATGCATTTATAGCGAGAGCCAGTTCAGGTAAACTAGTTCCTAGTCCAAGAATAATAATTCCAACAAATGATTGTCGTATACCAAAATTTTCAGCAAAATGAATCGAATTGTCAACAACTAATTCTGAAGCAAAAATTACGATAATAATGCCAATAATTAGAAATAGTATATCCTTTTTAATATGTTTAGAAAATTCTTTTTTTATTTTTTTTGCAACCCGCTCTTGATGAAATAATCTAAAATAATAGATTAAATAAACAATGATCAATATGATACCATCAATTCTGCTTATTCTTCCGTCAACTCCCAATAATCCAACTAATAATACAGATCCTAATAGCATAACTCCATCTTCATACAGATGGTGTTTTTTAATGGTGAGATATCCAAATATACCTACTGAACCCAAAACAATACTTATCTGAGAAATGCTACTACCAATAGCATTACCAATAATTATTCCTGAAGAATCAGCGTTTGCAAAGGCATTGTGGAGAGATGCATTGATGGCAATTACAATTTCGGGAAGATCTGTACCAATAGACAAAATAGCTAGTCCGATAAATAACGTAGATAAATTATAATATTCTGCGATATTTACAGCTCCTTTAATTACCAGTTCAGTCCCTAGCCATAATCCTAAAAGTCCAATTAATATAAAAAAGATCTCTTGCATAAGATAACCTTTAACCATTTACCCAAAGATAAAGATTCTCAATTCAATATCCAATAATTATTCCCTGAAACACCATGGTATTACCTGTAAATTCACTATATTTAGTATGGTTTAAAAAGGTTTAAATATTAAAACAAGTTGTTTAAACATGAAACTAAGAATCTAGTTTTATCTTTTGAAGATGGTATTCGTATAGGCGTGTTATTTGTAAATTGGTTTTAAACATTTGTTTTTTGAGAAGGACACATTTTTGAATTAATCTTTAAAGAATGGAAAAATATCTCAAATATCCTCATTCACTAAAGGTAACCGAAGTACTTAACGAGTTACAGACAAACTCTAACGGACTTACAAGTAAAGAAGCCCAAAGGAGATTAACTCTTTATGGGCCAAATGAAATTCCTGAAGGCAGATCTGTTTCCATTTTTTATTTGATTTTCAAACAGTTTAAAAGCTGGCTGGTTATAATTTTAATCATTGCTGCTGTTATTTCATGGTTTGCCAATCATGTTTTAGACACGTGGGTAATAATTGCGGTTGTCTTTATCAATGCTGGAATAGGATTTATACAGGAATATCGGGCAGATAAAGCCATAGCTTCATTAAGAAAGATGATCGTAAAAACCGCTAAGCTTTTACGAAATGGTAAAGTAACCACAGAACCTTCTGTAAAACTTGTTCCTGGTGATATTTTGGTTTTGGAGGAAGGAGATCGTATTCCGGCTGATGGTAGGATAGTATATTCCAAAAACCTCAGAACTATGGAAGCATCTCTTACCGGAGAATCACTTCCTGTTTCAAAAAACGAAGGGATTTCTCTTAAAGAATTGTCTCAGGCTGATAGAAAGAATATGGTGTGGAAAGGAACTTTTGTTGCTGCTGGTTATGCCAAAGTAGTTGTAACCGGTACAGGTATCCATACAGCTATCGGAAAAATTTCAGAAACACTTGCTGGTATTAAAGTAAAGCAAACCAATTTCATGAAGAAGACTGATGTTTTGGCAAAACAAATGTCGGTTATTGCAATTTCAAGTGCTTTGATCATATTTTTGATAGGTTATTTTTACAGGCATTTTAATTTACAGGAAATACTTCTTATTTCTATCGCAGCTTTAGTTGCAGCGGTACCAGAAGGCTTACCTGCGGTTATTTCTATTGTGTTAGCTATAGGAGCATATCGTATGGCTAAACGAAATGCAATTGTAAGTGAGTTCACTGCAACAGAAACTTTGGGAGCTGTTACTGCAATTTTAACAGATAAAACAGGAACTCTTACAAAAAATATGCTGACCGTAAGAAATATATTTATTCCCGGATCAAAAGACTATTCAATTACAGGTGTTGGATGGTTTCCTATTGGGAATTTTTTACAAAACAAAGCAATTATTGGAATTGAAAAAGACAAGTCGTTACAAAAACTATTAAAGATTGCTGCAGCTTCCAATAATTCAGAATTCCGTCATGACAAACAATCAGATACCTATGAGTTAATAGGTGACCCAACCGAAGGAGCTCTTTCTGTTTTAGCCAGAAAGGGAGGGGTAAAGAGTAAATTTTTACATCTGGATAAATTAGATGATCTTCCATTTGATTCAACCAATAAATATAGAGCAACACTTATCAAAGAAGGTGAAAATATAGAACTTTTTGTGACAGGTGCCCCGGAGATAATTCTGGAAAGATCAATATCCATTTTAACTTACAAAGGTGTATCAAAACTTCAAAAATCGGATAAAGAACAAATTAAGAAAAAAATTAGAGAATGGTCAGATCAAGCCATGCGTGTAATTGCCTTAGCATATAAAAAACAAAATATAAATAAGATTGATGAAAAAGCTATTGACAATCTTGTAATTGTAGGTATAACGGGAATGATCGACCCTCCCAGACCTGATGCTAAAGCAGCGGTAGAAAAATGTAAACAGGCTGGTATTCGTGTTATTATGGTAACAGGTGATCATGTAAATACGGCCGTTGCTATTGCAAAAGCAACAGGGATAATTGAGGACACACCCACCAATAATGTTGTAGCATTAACAGAGCAGCAACTACTGCAGTTAGATAAAGTTGAATTTGATAAAGCGATTCGGAATATTTCCGTTTTTGCTCGCCTTACACCAAAAATGAAATTAAAAATAGCTAAACATTTGCAATCTATGGAACATCTTATTGCCATGACTGGCGATGGGGTTAATGATGCTCCAGCTTTAAAACAGGCTGATGTTGGAATTTCTATGGGAATTATGGGGACAGATGTTGCTCGTGATAGTTCAGATCTTGTACTTGCTGATGATAATTTTGCTTCGGTGGTAAATGCAGTGGAAGAAGGGAGGATTGTGTTTACTAATTCACGACAAACAAGTTTTTTTCTGGTAACAACCAATATTGCAGAAAGTTTTACATTGCTTATTTCAATTCTTCTTGGTTTGCCTATGCCATTAACAGCAACACAAATACTATGGCTTAACCTGGTTACAGATGGCGTTACAGTGATGGCATTGGCAACAGAACCTGGTCATGGAGATATCATGAAAAGTAAACCAATGTCAAAAAACGAGAATATTTTGAATAAAGAAGTTTTGCCATTTCTGTTTATCAATATTGTTCTCATGGTAGGACTTTCAATTGCAGCTTTTTATTACTACAATAGTTATAGTATTGAAAAAGGGCGAACCGGAGTATTTATTATTATGGCTTTTACGCAATTATTCAATGTTTTTAACCTGAGAAATATCCATAAATCAGTATTTGAAATTGGTGTATTTTCAAACAAGTATATCAATCTGTCTATTGGTGTCTCCGTTTTGTTGCTTATAATGGTTACCGAAGTCCCTATTTTAGCAACATTGTTTCATTTTAAATCACTCTATATAGTTGATCTTTTCATATTGTTTGTACTTTCATCATTAGTGTTATGGACTGCTGAACTATATAAATATTTGCATAAAAAGAAATAATCAATTTTGTTTTTTAATGACTGATCAGGGAAAAACTTTTTTAAAATTTTTATGATGAAGATGTTGGCTTTTTTATATTGTGTTTTTTTCTTAACTTTAGATAAAGATAAATTACGATTATTTTGTGATGCTTTGAATAATTCTTATTGATCATCAGGATGATAAATTTGATTCAAATACCAGATAAATTCAGAACCTTTTTTATTGAAATAGGGGAGTTGTCTTATTTTGCCGGACGGTTTTTTAAAGAATTATTTTCACGACCCTTTGAGTATAAAGAATTGATCAGGCAATGTTATAATGTTGGTAATCGCTCCTTATTATTGGTAGGAGTTACAGGATTTATTCTTGGACTTGTTTTTACAATTCAATCAAGACCCACTCTAATGGAGTTTGGTGCAGAATCATGGATTCCATCTATGGTAAGTATTTCAATAGTCAGAGAAATTGGCCCAGTAATAATAGCTTTGATATGTGCCGGAAGAATTAGCTCGGGTATAGGTGCTGAACTTGGTTCAATGAGAGTTACTGAACAGATCGATGCTATGGAAGTATCAGGAACCAATCCGTTTAAATACCTTGTAGTTACACGAATATTAGCTACAACCTTAATGGTGCCACTACTTGTTATTTTTGGAGATGCAGTAGCTCTTTTAGGTTCTGCTTTGGTCGAAAATATAAAGGGAGATGTATCATTTCTTTTGTATATTAATAAGGTTTTTAATGCTTTAGAATTCTCGGATCTGATTCCTGCAACTTCAAAATCATTTTTCTTTGGTTTTGCTATTGGATTGGTAGGGAGTTTTAAAGGATATAATTGTAAAAAAGGAACGGTAGGTGTTGGTGAAGCTTCCAATACGGCGGTTGTTTATACCTCAATGCTGATTTTTATTATTGATTTTATAGCTGTTTTTTTAACTGACCTTGTGTATTGATTTTTAAAATGAATGATTCAAACAAAATAGCTCCAATGGTTAAGATCAAAGATCTAAGAAAAAGCTTTGGTGATAATCATGTTTTAAACGGATTCTCTATGGAATTACGTTTAGGAGAAAATTTGGTGATCATGGGTAAATCTGGTTCAGGCAAATCTGTAATGATAAAATGTTTGATGGGATTGATGCAGCCAGATGAGGGTAGTATCGAAATCATGTCAAAGAAAATCATGGAATTGGATCAAAAAGAATTAAACAATTTACGTACCGAAATAGGATTCCTTTTTCAAGGGAGTGCCTTATATGATTCAATGACAGTTAGAGAGAATTTAGAATTTCCACTACGGAAAAAGAAATTAGATCCAGTTGAAGTAGAAGAATTAGTTTTTCAGGCATTACAAAGTGTTGGTCTAACGGAGGCTATTGATTTAATGCCCAATGAATTATCCGGAGGAATGAAAAGAAGGGTGGCACTTGCAAGAGCTATTATTCTTCACCCTAAAATTATTATTTATGATGAGCCAACAACAGGGCTCGATCCTATAACTGCAAAAGAAATAATTGAATTAATGAAAAATATCCAAAAAAAATATAGGGCATCATCACTTATCATTACACACGATGTTGATTGTGCAAGGGTAATTGCAAACAGGATGATTTTATTGATAGATGGTGTCAATTATGCAGAAGGAACTTTTGAAGAAATATCTACTTCAAAAGATAAAAATATACAGGCATTTTTTAAATAGCAAGATTATGAAAAAAACAAATGTTCAGAAATTAAATCTCGGCTTATTTATTGTTATTAGCACGCTTTTACTGATTAGTGCCATATATTATATTGGAAGTAAACAAAATGTTTTTGGTAAAACATTTAAACTGAGTTCTGTTTTCAATAACGTGAATGGCTTGGAATTAGGGAATAATGTGCGTTATTCTGGAATTAATGTCGGCACAGTGAAAAATATCACTATGACTAATGATACTACCATTTGTGTAGATATGGTTATTGAAGAAAAAATTCTAAAGTTTATTAAAAAAAATGCAATTGCCACAATTGGAACTGATGGTTTAGTTGGTAGTATGATCATAAATATTATTCCAAATAAAGGGTCTTCATCTATTATTCAATCTGGTGATACAATTGTGTCTTACAGTAAAATTTCAACGAATCAAATGTTGTCTACTTTGAACAAGACAAATGAAAATGCTGCAATGTTAACCGTTGATCTGTTAAAAATAACTTCGGTTATAAATGAAGGAAAAGGTACTTTAGGCTTATTGCTCAATGATTCTACAATGGCGTCAGATCTAAAACAAAGTATTGAAAATATAAAAACAATTAGCTCAAATGCTTCTAAAACAATTAATGATTTGAATACGATTATTTCATCTGTAAATTATGATGAAAGTTTGGCAGCAGTATTTTTAAGTGATTCTGTTTCAGCAAATAAAGTAAAATCAATTATTGCAAATCTGGAAATATCCAGTAAGGAGATCTATACTATGGTTAACAATTTAAATGATGTAGTTTTAGATTTTAAGAATGGAGAAGGTACTTTAAACTATATTGTAAATGATACCATACTTGTGAAAAATATTGATGATACAATGAAAAATCTAAAAGAAGGGAGTATTCTTTTGAATGAAGATCTGGAAGCTTTAAAGCACAGTTTTTTACTTAGAGGGTATTTTAAAAAACAAGAGAAAGAAAAACGTAAAGAACAAAAAAAATAGAGTACTTCTTCTAATATTGGTTGTAAAATAAAAACGATACTTTTCAAAAGTATCGTTTTTAATATGAGGGTGTTAAAATATGTTTAACGCCTTTTTCTTCTACCACTATCTCTTCTTTTACCATCACCACCCGATGATCTTCTGTCGCGGCTATCACTTCTATTTCTGTCTCTATCTCTATCTCTGTTTCCTTGAAATTTTTCTCCTCCTCCAAAACTTCTTCTTTTAGATCTACTTCTGCCTTTTGTTTTTGGTTTGGTGGTAACTTCAACTATGATTTTTCTGCCACCAAATTCGGCACCTTTAAATTTTTCAAGGACTTCATCTCTATAATTTTTATCAATTTCAAAAAATGAAAAGCTCTTTAAAATTTCGATCTGACCAATTTCAATATCATTTTTTCTTAAATTTTCATTAATGATCCCCATCAATTTAGCCGGATTGATATGATCCATTTTACCAAGATTGATATAGAATCTTGTAAATGAATCATCTGTAGATCTGCTTTTTTCCCTGGTATTATCGCCATTTAGATCATGCGAATTTTCATAATAGGATAAGAATTGATTGAACTCTATTGATACAAATCTTTTGATCAGTTCTTCTCTGTCAAGTCCGTCTAGTTTTTGATAAATTGAAGGTAAATAATCTTTTATTTCTTTTTCATTGATATCAATATCATGTACTTTATCAATTAGGCTATACAATTGTTTTTCACAAATTTCTTTACCATTAGGGACTTGTTTCTGCTCAAATTGTTTATTTATATTTCTTTCAATAGGTCGTAATTTACCTTTTTCTCTATTGGTGATCAAAGCAACTGAAATTCCATTTTTACCTGCTCTACCTGTTCTTCCGCTTCGGTGGGTATAGTTCTCTGGTTGGTCGGGTAGTTTATAATTGATCACATGCGTGAGATCTGTAACATCTAAACCACGAGCAGCAACATCTGTAGCAACAAGAATTTGAAGAGTTTTATTTCTAAATTTTTGCATTACCATATCTCTCTGTGCCTGTGAAAGGTCACCATGAAGTGCATCAGCATTATAGCCATCTGCAATTAATTTATCGGCAATATCCTTTGTTTCTCTACGTGTTCTACAAAAAACAATACTGTAAATATCCGGATTGATATCAGCAATTCTTTTTAATGCAGGATATCGATTTCTATCGGAAACTAAATAATATTCGTGGCTAACATTTTCAGCTCCAATATTTTTTTTCCCGGCTGAGATTTCAACCGTATTGTTCATGTAATTTCTAGCAATTGCTTCTACTTCTTTTGGGAATGTAGCCGAAAATAATAATGTTTGTTTTGAATTTGGAGTTACTTCCAGAATTTGATCCAACTCATCTTTAAATCCCATATTGAGCATTTCATCAGCTTCATCTAAAACCACCCATTGGATATTTTTTAAATTAAGTCTTTTTCTTTTTATCAGATCAACAGTTCTTCCCGGTGTACCAACAACGATTTGAGCACCTCGTTTTAAACCTCTTATTTGATCTTCAATGTTTGCTCCTCCATACACTGCTAAAACATGTAAACCAGATATATTTTTTGAAAATTCTTCAATGTTTCTCGCAATTTGAATTGCCAACTCTCTTGTTGGAGATAAGATAATTGCTTGTGTTTCTTTACTTTTAAGATTCAGTTGTTCCATGATCGGTAAAGCAAATGCAGCAGTTTTTCCTGTTCCAGTTTGCGCAAATGCTTTTAGATCGTCTTTAGATTTTAAAATCTGTGGTATTGCTATTTCCTGTATTTGGGTTGGTTTTTCGTACCCTAGTTCTGTTAATGAACTAACAATGGCCTCACCTAGACCAAGTTCTTTAAATATCGACATATATTTTTATTTGTAAAACTCTATCTGAAGTGTAAAATATTGAATTACAATTAAATATAGTTTTTGTGATTTTGAGTTTGCAAAAATACAGTTAATTTAATGAAGAATACTATAAAATGCTAATATTTAAGGTTTTTCAGATATTTTTCAAAATATTTATCATCAAAAAATGAAAAACTATTTTTAACAAATCCATTTTTATCTAAGATGATTGCTCTTGCCATATCACCACTAAATATTGCATAATTATCACTATTTTTTGAAAGGTAAAACTGTGAGTTAGAAGATAATTTTTTGGTAGAAATAAATTTTTTCCAGTCTTCATTATTTTTATTTCTTTCTATACCAATAAACAATATATTGGGATATTTATTTTTCAGGTGTAGTAATTTATCTTTTGTTAGGCTTACTTTGGTAGGCTCAGTAGGCCAAAAATAAATAACGGTATTTGAATTTTTTGTAAGATTATTGATCTTAATTTCATTTCCTTGGCTATTTATAGCTAATAAATTGGGTAATGTATCTCCCTTTTGAAGTTTGCTTTTTTGATAAATAGCACGTTTGATCTCATTGTTAAACTCATCATTTGTGCAACTCATAAAATAAAATTCTTCAATTTCTTTAAAATCATTTTT